>QMTT01000033.1 GCA_003663565.1 Thermoplasmata archaeon | reverse complement strand
TAAATATGCATGAAGAACATCAGATGCATGGACAAGGATCTTCTTTCCATTATCTAGCTCAAATAGTGCCGTCCCGTCATAATATATATCAATAAGCTTGCCGACAGCCTCACGATTATCAATAAATCTTATTAAAATAGGCTTCCCCAACGAAACACACAGACGCTTAAATACCGTTAGTGGATCTCTTAAGGTCTTCAGCAGGTCATAAAACAGAATTACTCCTAATAATATTACATCTAGTGCCACATCGTTCCCAATTATCTGTTTAAGTGATATCGCCTTCTCAATGGGAGGGTCATTATTAACATTCAGTCCTACACCTGATATATAGTATACTTCAGATCCTGAAGAAAGAGATTCCACAAGTATTCCTGCAAGTTTTTTCCCATAGACATACACGTCATTGGGCCATTTTGTCATGGCATCTATTTTATAAAAAGTCCTCAAGAACACAACAATCGCAGTGGGAATTATTATATTTGGATAGAGCGCTTTTCCACAATCTAATATTGATATCCAAAGACCGCCCTCTGGTGAATACCAAGTCCTTCCAAATCTTCCTCTTCCAAGAAGTTGAATATCGGCTCTAACTATAGCCTTAGTGTATCCCCTTCGTAAGAGCTCTTTAGCAACATCTTGTGTGGAGGTCGTTTCCCTAAGATGTACATATTCGTATCCCAATGCTCTTATCATGTCAGTTATAGGTTTGCTTTCGAGATTTCTAAATTTTGATGGTATTTTATTTCCTCTCATAAGAAACAGAAAAATTGCTTGAAGTTTATTCCATATATCATCCGAATATTCTCTCCTCATTGGCATCTACCACTAAAGCTCTCTTGGGTGATCTACAATGCCTTTTTCAAATATGATTGGCTCTTTTTCCCATGGAAATACAACCCATTTGTTCGTTGTAAATAGATAGAAATCAGGGATTACTATAGACGACGGCTTATAAGCGATCGTTGCTATCTTCACTTCTTTTACTCCTAAGGACTTCAGGTATTCGAGAGCATTCTTTAACGTTAGTCCAGTGTCTGCTATGTCATCTACTAAAAGTACTTTCTTGCCTTTGACCTCGTGTGGTGTTTGTAGGGGTATTAAAAGAATAGGTCTTTCAAGTCTATTATCGTGCTCGTCATAGAAGGTCATATGAATACTTCTCATAGGAACTCTCAGTATATGCGAGAGTCTTACCCCTGGAATAAGACCTCCTCTAGCTATCGCAACTATTAGATCTGGATGGAACTCTGTTTCCCTTAGTTTTAATGCAATGTATTGAATAGCTTCTTCAAACTCTGCCCAACTTAGGTATATCTTGGAAGGCATTGCCAAGACCTCCCCTGAAATGCTATTGACTATATAATTGCAAAATAACTGAACGTTACTACCTATTGATTAACAAAATCAAGCATATGCTTTAATATCCTTCGTTTTCATGAACTCTCTCAGTAATGAAGTGGCGTAGCAACCCTTGTATAGCTCAAAGGAGAGTGTAACAGCCCTCTCCCCGAACTTCCATGAAATCCACGTCACTGGAGCACCAAGAGCTCTTCTTGTGCCTTCGGACGTAAGTTCTGGCATGTTTGGCACAACGAAGTCCTTTGGGGAAATTCCTTCTTTCTCTAGTATTTTCCTTTCAATTTCACCTTGTTCTCCCTTTGCAATCAGGACACTTGTCCCAGGGACAAGTCCTGTGACAAATGCTTTACCTTCAAGAACCTTTTTTCTGATCTTATCTATGTTCCACTTGTCAACGTATATTCCTTGAGACATCTCGAGGGTTATAGGTCTCACAAGTGGTATGACAATGTCTCCTTCTATAGGTTCCATTATAGGAAGTCCCCTGCGTATTCTCTCACTCAGAATCCTGTTAAATATGTAAGACTGGTACGCATAGATGTATATGATTCGTAAAGGTTTTGGAAGGGATCTAAATGCCCCAATAAAATCTCCTGGATGCCTAACTAGATGTTCAAGCATCCTCTTGTCAAAGATCATTCTATCGGGCATCATTCGATAAGCTCCTTCGTAATCTCTTGTTTCAAGTAAGTATTTTCTGACTTCCAGTACATCTGGTGCTTCTCCGCCGTATGGCTTTGCTACAAGTGTCAGGAAGGCCTCTTCAAATCTTCTCATAAGAAGAAGCTTTCCAACGATGTGAGAAATAGGTCTTATACTGCCAAACCTCTGAACACCATAAAAATTTGGAAAGCCATGATATTCATCAAGCTGTTCTTTATTCTTATAGAATAATTCCTCTGCGTCTTCAGATACGTCTCTTACTGTTATTGTAAATCTATTTCCATAAAGATCTCCAAGCCTTATCAGTTTGTTCGTTCTGAAAGCCTCTAGGACCTCTACATTTTTTATGCTCTTTACAGTCTCAACGACTTTTTCTAATTTCCTTCTCGTTGGTATTACTATAAGTTGGGTTGTAATTGCTCTTTTGTCTTTTGTCCCGGCAAAGTGTATTTGGGATGTTCTTAGGCCAAGTTTTCTTGCTATCCTGTCAAAAAGTCTAAACGTTTCCCAATTCTTGGCTCTTATTCTTAGAGCAACGAAAGGGCCATCATCAACTCTGGGAAGATCATACGATAGCTCTTCAACTATGAAGTCTTCTGGAGAGGATCTAAGCCTCCCCCCAAAGCCTGGATAATCCGTTAAATATACTTCCATTCCTATGTTTTTTTCAAGTTCAGGCACGTCGTTACGAGGCATAGTGATCTCTACTTCTTATGTTCTTTGTATACCCTATCGACTATCTTCGTGAGCTCTTCTGCCTCTTCAAAGAGCTCATTTACCGCTTTTTTAAGTATTTCCTTAGGATTTCCTTCTTTTACCCTGAAGACAAATGTAGCTTCTTGTTGTAAGCTCTTGAGATCTATAGGAGCTTTGACATTGTCTGGAAGCAATAAGTAGGGGCTCTTCAATGGATGCGAGAGGTTGTAATATGCGTACTCTACTTCTGGATAAGAAAGCAATTTTTCTCTTAAGGCATTTAACAGTGTGTGATCCTCTCCAATAATTCTAAACTTCATGAGCTTTTCATCGTTAGATTTTTCTAGGATCACTTCCATACTTATCACCTCTCATGAAATATTTCCCATAAAGATTACTAAGCTTTCTAGTTTCGTTCGTGTTACAGTGGTCACATCTTAACGTGTTACCGGATACCCTTCTCAAGGGCCTTCTGCATATACTACAAAACGCATTTATAACTCCCATGTCTGGAGGCTTTATGGTGAGGAATATTCCCTTTTGAGTGCTTATAACTCGTGCTCTGACAATGTCCGAAGCCCGAAGCTTCAATCGAATGTCTTTTATGAATTCGTTTGCTATTTGGGATATGGGAATAGCAGCCGTGTATATAGGTGATGCTATTCCTCTATAAGCCTCGCCCTCTATTGCGAGTATTTCCACTATGGCGACGTTTTCTTTTACTTCAGTCACTGTAGCTATGACGACCTCTCCTTCTTTGATTCTTGGTATCTCCTTAAGTGGGTGAACGCTTATCCTAAGGTTTTTCACTGAAACTTTTCCGAAAACTTTAGAGTACAGCTTTCCATCTCTTTCATAAACGTTTTCTCCAGGAAGATATTCCTCCAAAGTGCCAAGTTCTTGACCTGGAATAATGAGTTCTTCATGTTTTATCATCCCAAGATCACCTGACATCTTGGGTCTTGTGATTTTCCTTACATGATATTAACCATTTTTATGCATGAGTCTGTGTGTAATGCCCGTGATGTTCATAAAGGTTGACACGTTACAGACCTTTCAATTACTTCGAACTTAAAGACTTTGTCATTATTACTCTCTCAGGAGAGGACAATTCTTTGTCTTTGATAAAGCTTGCTGTTTTCATAAATCTTCTATGGAGGCTTAGGTGGAGCTCTTTGTGTCTTTTGGTATAAGTATTGAAGCCAAAGGAGCCCCTATGATAGCAAGTATTACCTTTGTCATTAGATGATACGAAAGGGCATAGGAGAACGCTTGAGAGATGTCAAGACCAAACCTTGAAAGGTATAGGGCAACAATACCCTCAAACGTACCAATACCTCCAGGAGTCACTGGAATAATCTTCACCATGTTACCAAGAGCCTCTGCTATGACAGCATTATACCAATCAACAGATGGTACTAAAAAGCTGAATGAAATTCCTTCAATAAGCCAAGAGATGTACGAGATGACAATGGACATGTAAAATAGCTTGTTATTAAGGGCTCTTCTCATCGTGTAGACAATATTCGCTAAGAAAGACAGCACTTTTTTGGAGCTTCTTGAGGAGAGAAAATCCCCAATTTGTTGTCCATATTTTAAAACCCCAACGGTTGCTATTGCCAGAAGTACAAGAAATATCAAACATAATGCTGTCCAAAAACCTGTCCCATTGGGGCCAAAAATAAGTATAAATGTAAGTACAAGAGTTATAAGGCCATACGTTCCAGAGAGCATATCCGTGAGTATAGGAGACGTAGCAACTCCAAAGTCCTTCTTTGCCTGAAACTTAACAGCTATTACGCGTGTGACATCTCCTATTTGGAACGTTCCAAATATATTGGCAAAGCCTCCAAGTATTGCTAGTCCTACTGACCTTGGAGCGCTTATATCTATGTTTGAAGCTCTTAAGATGAGATAAAACTTAAGCCCCCTCAATACCCAAGAAAGGACATACAGCGTCACAAAAAGTGCTATTTGGTAGGAAGTATAACTGCTAAAGGATCTTACAATATTTTCTACGCCAATAATATGAATAAGAAAAACAGCGATAAGCAACCCAACAACTGTGAGCACTATTGTTAGGGTTTTCCTATGTCTTTTCCTGAACCCTTCAGAAGAGATATTACTCCCTTCTTTCATGATTCTCTGAACCTCTTGTGAGAGATTTGCTTATATAAGACGTACAGTCTCTAGATTATCTGGAGTTCTTACATTTTTAACTCTTATGTTTCTTTCAACCCATTTTGCAATACTTTCTATTTTCTTCGGCTCTCCATGATGGACTATAACGTTTTGAAGCTTTATACCTAGGTTCCTACGTGCATTTAGATCTAGTAGGAAGTTCTCAAGCTGATCCCTATAGGCATGTCCTGAGAATCCTTCTACTGTCTCAATGTCAAGCCTAAGGTCAACTGTCGTGAGCTTACCATCAATTGGTATTGTTATTGTCCTAGCGCCATCTTGTATTCTCCTTCCTAATGTTCCCTCTGCTTGATAACCTACAAACACGAGGATATTATTCTCGTCCCGTCCTAGATAGTAGAGATACTCAAGAACAGGTCCTCCGTTTAGCATACCAGATGTCGTTATTATAACGGCGGGTCCGCTTTCGCTTATGACATCAAGCCTCTTGTTCTTGTCCTTTCCAACGTTTATGAAGACATCCTTGTCGAAGATCTTCTCTCCTTCTTCATATATGAGATCCCTAACGTATTTGCTCAGATATTCAGGATAAGACGTATGTATTGCCGTGGCTTCCCAAATAGAACCATCTATGTATATTGGAATGTCCTCTGGAATGAGCTTATTATCCCTGAGATAACGAATTGCAAACATGACATCCTGAGAACGTCCTACAACGAACGCTGGAATTATTACCTTCCCTCTTTTTCTATAGGCAGTTCTTATTATGTCTCCAAGCTTGTTCACAGCATCATCGAATGACGCAGTGTCTCTTTTACCTCCGTAAGTCGCTTCCATTACAAGGGCCTCAAGCCTCGGAAATGCTGGATCTGCAGGTGGCAAAAGCCTTGGGATCCTGCTCTTCTTATCATATTTGAAGTCTCCAGTGAACGCAACGTTATAGAATCCTTCACCTATGTGAAAATGCACCATTGCAGACCCAAGTATGTGGCCAGCATTATAAAATGTCATCCTGATGTCAGGCGTTATGTCAAGCGTGGTGCCATAATCTACAGTTATGACCCTTTTCAGTATTTCTTCAGGCCTTGCTTGAGGAAATGGATCTCTGGACAGTGATATGTAATCCTCAAGTAGAAGGTAGAGGAGGTCCCTAGTAGGCTCTGTACAGTATATTGGGCCATCGTATTTATGTTCGGAGTACCCTGAAAGCAAATAAAGAAGGGCCCCTGTATGATCCAGATGGGCGTGAGTTAGCACTATAGCATCTATTTCTTCGAGATTGAACTCAGGAATCTTAAGCTCCGGAAACATATCACGAGGTGAAGCTCCAAGGGAGATACCACAATCCACAAGTACCCTCGAGTCTTTTGTCGTAAGGAGGTGACAGTTCCTACCTACTTCTTGGTATCCACCAAGGGCTGTTATCCTTACCCATGTTTTCTGGCCTGTTATCATCCATGTGCTCTGAATGTTTATTTTATATGCTATTCTCTTAAGCATCTTTGTTCTGAAATCATCGACGCCTCTATCCATGTAGAACTCTCTGATTTCCCATATTATTGGAGAAGGTATCGGTGGATATCTCTTTATTTCTGGTATCCATCCTGTTTCTTTGAGTATTTTTATCTTATTCGTGTGCCCCTTTCCTATGACTACTCCTGGCTTTACTGCTTCTATGTATACTCTTCCACTTGTCTTATCGAAGACAATTTTCTTTATACCTGCTTCTTCTGGTATTATTTCCTTTATAACTTTTTCAGCTTCGCTAGGAGGCCTTCTGTTTTTGTTTATTATTTCCTCAAATCTTTTTGCTTCTTCTGCGTTCTTTCTAGCTATTTCTTCTAGGTTTGGGGTTCTTATTGTTATGCGCTTTTTGAGCTTTTTTGCAAGCTCCCTGATCTTGTCGTAGTAATCTGCAAATTTTCCTGGACTTAGTGTATATATAACTACTTCTGCTCCAAAAAGGTCTAGGTCGACAATGTTAAGAATATCTTTTGGCAGTACTGAATATATCTCCTTGGAGATGCTTTCCAGATAATCTCTTGCTGTCCCAGCTCTTATATTCATGCTCATGTTTAAAACACACCTCTTTTGCAGTATCTTTTTCTTATATTACTTGGGTAGGATCCTTTTACTGTCGACACTCACATGATGTCTATGTTTTAAGTACTAAGCATTATAGAGCGTTTTATTAAAGAATTTAAGATCGTTATGACTTGAAATATAAAGTACTACTGTAAAAGTCATCTCCTTCTAAAAAGTAATCTATTGGAATCCTTTCTGACTTGCACGGCATGCCATAGCTCCCCATTGATCGACATACCCTCCGAACGCACTTTGTGGATATCTTGTATTGATCATCTTATTGTTCGTAAGGTCTAAGGCCTCAGCTAATAGTTGCCTTCCCTTATGATAATGCAACAGAAGGATTGCTCCCATAAGACTTGATATCCTAGCTTGGATTCTAGTGATTTATATCCTTCTTTGGAACAACTCAAAAGTCAAATTATCGTTGTTCTGCTCCATTAGATCTGACCTCCTCCCCGCC
>QMTT01000032.1 GCA_003663565.1 Thermoplasmata archaeon | reverse complement strand
TCCCCATTCGGGCTTAGAACCCAACATATTGGGGATCGGCACATTATAATGAAATAAGCTCTGAGAGTGTTTTAAAAAATTGCAGGGGACATTACGTGCCAAACTTTACACTCTCTACCATCTACAAAACAGCCCTCGCACTACAAGAACACTCTACTTGCCCTCATGAGTGCCAAGAGCATCTAAAGCAAATGAGAGCAGGGTGCAGGAGAAAACGGTGCCAAAAGGGAAGTAAAGCAGTAAACGGTTCATAAGAGTTTTCTTTCATAAGTGCTAAACCTTAAAAACATCAGGACATTAGTGTTTATGATTATTAGTTGACTAGTTCATTTAACGACTAAGAGCCAGCCCACTAGATCCTATAGGCAAACATGATCGAAACAATAACACCCAGCTTTGAGGTCTATTTTAGCTCAAAATCTCCTTCCCAAGATTTAGAACATTTTTAGAGGTGATGAATTATGGCAAAAGCCGAAGAGATCGTGAGGCAGGTTGTTGAGATCCTAGATGGAATTATAGAGGAAGAAGGCGTTCCAAGAAATATAAAGAGGGGTGCAAACGAGGCAAAAGAGCTTATATCTGGAGGTACTGAGAATATAGGTGCTAAAGCTGCCAGCGCTATAAATATACTTAACGAGCTTATAGTTGATCCAAACACACCAATCCACGTTAGGACACAAATTCTTAGTGCAATTGCATTATTAGAACAACTTACGAAGGAGTAATCATCCCTTCTTATCCCCCTTCAGTTCTAAACCAAATTATTTTTTCACTGATGCTTATGACGCCCATAGGCTAAAGCCATAATGGATATTATCAAGACAATAAGTATGACAGCTATAATGGTGTTTCTCCTAGAAGTTTCTGAGGACAATATATCCTCCGTAGAAGTGGAGGTTCCTGTAGGAGTTTGTGATTGAGTAGGCCCTTCACTCTGATTTTGACTGACGTTCTCTATCAAATATACTGGTACTTTTACAGATATAGTATGAGAGCCTACTGAAGCTTCAATGATCAAATGAAGTGATACCCCATCAAAGTAAAACGCATAGTACCCGTTCTTAATTACATCAAGGAGAGAACCACTCGTCATTTCTACACCATCAATGTTCACACTTATGTTTGAGAGATCATCAAATGTCACTCCAAGACTTGGGTCAAGCTCCACATCGATTATAGCCCCTTCACCTTCTGAATGAATCCTGACAGCATTGTCAGCACTTATTTCTACAGTAAAACGTGTGTCATGTAAAAGAGATGCCATAGATACTACAAGATTATGCTCTCTCATGACCTTAACGAGAGCCCCTGGGACAATATCATACAAAGGTTCACAAAACACTCTTAGTGTACTGTTTTGCGCCATTTCTACGATAATGTGAGTACCTCTGATTGTAAGGCTTCCGTTCACAATTTCAACTCTGACACTAAGCCCTTGAACCATGTACGATAGGGTACTGTTATTTATGCCCTTGAAGAACAAGAGCTCATCTGGGAGTATTATATAGAGTGTCATTGGCTCTCTGGACTTAACCTCCATAAGCCCTATCATTGTATCAAAAACTCTAAGAGTGCTCATACTCGTGTTTATAACAATGAAAGCTCCATTTCTTTGCACAGTTAGTCCAGACCTCGCAAGCTCTGAGAGAGCAACTAGCCTCATTATTTTTACTCCGAACACAGAGTAGTCCATTATTTGGTCTCCAGTTAAATTAAAGCTAACATATCTTCCCCTGAATCTTCCATATGAGGTGAAACCTATTTCTTCATTATATCCTCTCTTTCCTAGACTTATTAAGCGTTCATCTATCTGAGGGCCAATAACAAAGACAGCATGTCCTTGTGCTTCGATTGTTTCCTGCAATATTCTCATATTCTCCGCCATTATAATGGAATACGTCTTGTTGTTATATTGAAGAAGAACTAAACCATTACTGACTTCTTTGATAGTGATATTGTGCGAAACGTGAATGGCTATGTCCCCAACATTAAAACTCATCCTTACGTAGTCTTCTCCAAACAAGATCCTTGCTGAAGCATTCTTCCAAAATATGATTTTATCTTTGTTTCCCCAAAATCCAATAAAATCTCCAGCATTTACTGAGAGACCCATTATATCTAAATTTACAACTTTTATACTACTAATGCCATTTTCTGCTATATTAATAGTGATAATCCCATTTGAAAGTACTCTTGAAGTATTTATCTCTAAGAACGCGTTGAGGACACCAGACACTATTTTAAGTTCACCTATAGTACTATTGAAGCTCCAATTACCCTCGACTCTTATAATTATGCTAGCTCCTTCGTTAGGGATTATCAACTTACTTGAAATATATTTAGCGTTAGGCACTTTCATCGATAGTTTTTCTCCGTATATCGTAATAGCTCCCCAACTTATCATGAGAGATCCATGCTCAAAGATCATATAAGCGGACTTATCACTCTTAAAACCGTCAATGTACTCTCCCAAAAACATGTCCTCAAAAACGGTTTTTCCGTCGTATTCTATACGGATTATGTTGCCCTTAAATGCTACACATTTGCATTTCCAGAGGCTTATGTTCTCTAGAGTACTTATTCTCGTAAGGCCTGGTATCTTGACGTTTGTGATTAACATGGATGTACCATTCGATAGCACTAGAGTAGAGTCCTTAACGAAATGATCACCATAGACCTTTACTGTTAGTTCATTGTTCAAACGATAAAGGAAAAATTTGTAAGGACCATAAAGTTCCGTTAGGGAACCATTTAAGAGAAGGGTGAGGTTTCCAAGAGAGTATATCCATATAAACCATGCTCCTTTGCCTTTAGGATCATTAAACTCAACAATACCATACTCTCCTTTTATCACGTGAATATATTCCTCTACTCTTGATTCGCTTATGTTTCCTATTATTATCTTATTAATAATTGTTTTATTGTTCACCGTCACATTTTCAACCGTTCCATTCGTGATTAGATACTTTATATCATCGAAATATGTAGGCGCACTACTCTTACTTACATATATCTTCATGTAGATTATAAGGCTGAAAAGAGGGTTTCCCTTAACTTCAATAGTGGTACTCTCTACAATAGATGCTTCTTTAGCACCCACAAGTCTCATGTCTATAATATAATAATCACCCTCGACGTGCGCAGTATTATTTATTATATATGCAGTCTTCAAATTGTGAAACTTAAACTTTACATCCATCTTCGGACTTAGGGTAATCATCACATCAGTTGGATTAGAGTCTCTAAACTTTATGGAGAACTTTGTCGTCGCAAATGTCCAGAAGGTTCCATCGAAGTTCTTTCCACTGTACTCGCCAAACTCTGCAGGAGCAATTTCTTCGATTACAAGGACGTTACTTACAGATATATTCTCAAGTTTTCCTTCTTCATAGTTTATCGTCACACAAGTTACATGCCCAATAGTTTCTTTAGACACTGAAGTAGCTAGTAATCCTGAGAGCTCACTAAGAACTCCAAGAATTAGTATAAAGGCTGTTAACATCGCCAGCGTCCTTGCGTGACTATAAGGACGTCGCATCATGGCACACCTCATGAACTCGTTGAGTCTCTCAGACAAATAAATATAACCTACTGGTCTTTATTTCTGTTTCATACATATATAATCTCATAAAGACTTCACAATAGGATTAGATTAAGGATATTTTTCAGGAGGGGTTTATCTATGAACAAAAAACCCACTCAGGAAGCCATAATAGCCATTATGACAGACTTCGGAGAAAAGGATTTTTATGTAGGTGCCATGAAGGGTGTGATACTTTCCATAAACCCAAACGCGAAGATAGTGGATATATCTCATAACATCGAGCCGTTTAGCGTAATATCAGGTGCTTACGTCTTATATGGTGCTTATAAATACTTTCCTAAAGGGACTACATTCCTTGTAGTAATAGATCCAGGAGTTGGCTCGAGTAGGGAACCTATAGTAGTTAGAACAGATAAATACACTTTTGTCGCTCCAAATAATGGGGTTTTAAGTCTTGTGCTAAGAGAAGAATGTGTCATTGAGAAGTATTTAATACCTGAAGACATATATGTTGAAAAACCCTCATACACGTTTCATGGAAGAGACATATTTGCTCCTGCAGCTGCTTATGCATCTCTAGGATCCTATGATGTGTTCAAAGAGTTTAAAGGTGATCTCATAGTTCTAGACATCACAGAATACAAAGTAGAAAAAAACTCAGTGAGATCACATGTGATAAATATTGATCGATTTGGTAATGTAGCTCTAAGCGTCCCATATGAGGCAATCAGGGCGTATGTTTCTTATGGAGATACTATAAATGTTGAAGGCATTGGGAAATTAAAATTTGTCAGATATTTCTCGGAACTTAAAGTGGGGGAGACTGGACTAATCGTGAACAGTATTGGCTTCCTCGAGATCTGCATAAGGGAAGGTAATGCCTCAGAGACCCATAACCTTAAATTAGGGGATGAGGTGCTATTGAGTTGGTAAGGAGAGTCGCTGCTGAATACCTTCTGAAGATTCTAGGAGACTCCAAAACGCTTTACGCATCGTATAGGGTAAGGGCAAGAAGCTTAGTGAATCGCCTCTCAAACGATATTCTCGTAGGTAGAGCTTTCTTAGTAGAAGAACACAGATATGGAAAACTTTTGGACAAACATTTAGGGCTCTCCATAATAGGCTCAAAAGGGGACATTGAATCTGACCTTATGGTCACAAGAAATAACTCGAACAATGTTATCAAGATAGACACAAACTTTGAAGAAATAGAGGGCCCTAGGATTGTCGTTGATGTACGCTATTATGACCTACACAAAAGTGATGAGAAGATGAGCCTAATAGAGCAAATGCGACTTATAACCGTGTTATTAAGGGACTATCTCACCGAAGGGCATTACATAGTAACATCTGCAAATGAACACTTCATGAAAGATTTTCTTAAGGGGAATTATGATTTTAGAGGAAAAATTCATGAAAAAAGATTCAATGAAATTTTAAACAAAGAAGAAACTATAGTGTTAGACCCATTTGGCGACATCGAGTTTGATGCAAGTCTTTTTAAGGAGTATAAGTACTTCGTTATAGGAGGTATCGTGGATAGAGGATGTAGATTTCAAGGCTTTACTTCTAGAATGGCTGAAGACTTCGAGCGTGCTAGGATCTCCCTAAAGGGGGATATAAAAGGCGTACCTGATAGGATAAACAGGATAGCGGAAATATTGATATATCTATACTGTGGCGTGGCTAGCACTATCGAAGAGGCCATAAAGCTTGCACAAGCCCCAATAGTTGCTAGAAAGAGGCTTCCAATCGAGCTGAAAAGAAGAGCAATTAGATTTGAAATGTCCGGGCGTAGATGGTATGCAATAGCACTATCAGATTATGAGGAACTTCATGATATCATGAACTTCAGAGACAGTGACATAGAAAGGGTCCTCGATAGAGACCTCATAGTGATTACCGATGAGCTCTACGAAAGAATCATAAGCTCTAAAAGTTTTGAGAGCTTTGGAAGGGTTGTTTATATTCCAGAGGGAATTTCAGAGGATTTCTTTAGAAGTAACATTGTCAAAGTCATTGGAAAAGCAAAGGAAGTGTGATATCATGAAGACCTATGAGAAAGTTGCCGTAGGAGGTACTTTTGATAACTTTCATAAAGGTCACGAAGTACTTCTCAATGAAGCATTTAAGATAGGAAGGAACATCATAATAGGAATAACTTCTGATGAAATGGCATCAAAAAAAGGACATGACATAGAACCTCTTAGTGTACGTAGGAAATATGTAGAAAAATGGATCAGAGAACACTATCCTAACAGACATTATGAAATATTTGTTATAAACGATAGATATGGACCAGCAATTCATATGGAAGACCTTGAAGCGATTATCGTATCTCCAGAAACTTATCTTGTCGCTGTGAAGTTGAACGAATATAGAATGTCTATGAATCTAAAACCACTAGACATAATCAAAATCCCTTATGTCCTAGCAGAGGACTTATTTCCTATAAGCTCTAGTAGAATAAGATCTGGAGAAATAGATAGAAATGGTAAGAGACTAAAACCTCTTAAAGTAGCTGTTGGAAGTACTAACAAGTCCAAAGTGAAGCCTGTCATTTCTTTTCTAAGAGCCCTTTTTGCAAACGTACTTCTCGAGATATTTCCTGTAAAAGTTGATAGCGGAGTCCCAGAGCAACCTATAGGAGATGAAACATACAAAGGAGCTTATAATAGAGCTAAGAGAGCCCTCGAACTTGTAGGTGCTGATTATGGTATCGGGATAGAATCAGGAATATTTTCTCATGAGTTTGGAGGAAAATGCTCTATAGTGTACCAAGTGGCATGTGTATATGATAGGTTTGGAAATTATTCATTTGGCACAAGTAAGGGCTTCATGCTTTCAGAGTGGATGATGAAAGAAATCCTAAAAGGAAAGACCCTTGGAGATGTTGCAAGGAAGATCTCTGGAAAACATGATATAAATGAAAATGAAGGAATCGTCGGATTTCTATCTAAAAATATCGTTACAAGATTTGATTTATCCTATGATGCTGTAAAAGCAGCATTTATACCAAGAATGTCTCCAGAGTACTACGAATACAATTTCAATATCTTCAATCCATATGACGAAAAGTAGTGAGGCGTACAAATGGTTCCCAAAAATAAAAACAAATAAGAGAAGATGAAGAGCTTATTCTATGCTTTCGAATCTGTCCTTTATGCGCTCAAGAACTTTAGGTAGTGTCGTATATTCCATCTCCTCAGATGGGAGTCTGTGGGGTTCAAATGGTCCATGAAGCCTCATGTACATTGCTACCAAATTTGCAATAGTTCTCGTTGTACTGTAGGCAGGGTCTGCAAAGAAGTCTACTGGTCCTATGAGTTTCCCATCTGCAAGGTTAAAGCCTAAGGCAACAACCCTCGGCGGACCATCGAATCTTGTACATGTAGCATCCTTTAGTGATACTGGCATGAGAGGCCCATTATGACTGCCACGCATCCAACCAGAAACCAGATACGGAAATGCAAACGGCTCTAGGATTTCTCCAGTTGCTGGAAGTCCTGACTGTGCCCTTATAAGGGCTACGGGATCGTCCTTCCCGACATATTCTCCCTTTATGAAGAATAACTTCTCTGTGCTTATCACAGCAACAGGTTCATCCTTTGGTAACGGTGATCCCTCTTTAGGATATATCCTCTTTATCACGAACCTTCCCTTAGCCCCTATAAGCGCAAGTATATCATACATCTCCTCAGGAGCTCTCATGAACACCCTTCTATGCTCTATTATGTCCCATATCTCGAAGACAAATCCCTGATGCATCTTTGGATCTATAACAAGTCCTGCTGTATTAAACGGATCTGCGAATATTTTGAATATTGGATAATTGAACGCTCCTGGCTCCGTTTTGTCCATCATAATCGCTATTATAGGTTCTGAACGTCTAGGGGTGAACTCCATTTCTGCAACTCCCGGACCAAGGCCTCTCACGTTCCCTGAGAAAGCGTCAGAGAGCAAGTC
>QMTT01000031.1 GCA_003663565.1 Thermoplasmata archaeon | reverse complement strand
GGTAAGTATTCGGGCAATAGCCCTTCTAACTTCCTTAATTTTACCAGCATTTTGAACAGCTCCACCCATTTTTGCTTGCCCTCTAAGCCTTATTAGCTCCTTTCGGAGCTCTTCAAGCTTCTGAAGGCGCTCTTCCATTGACATCCTTCTGATATCATCTGGCCTCAGAAGTACCATTCTCTGCACCTCCTTCAGTACTGGATTCCTCCTTTGGCTTGAGATCTTCGATTATCTGCATGACCTCTTCCCTGCTTGGTATTCTTATTCTATCTGGAAGTGGAGCGTTTGGTCTCATTATGCGCACAGTAACCCCTATTACTCCAGCCTTCGTTATTGCTATGTCGAATCCGTTCTTCACGGTTCTCTCAGCGACCTCGCCACAGTACTTTATCTTACCAGCAACGAACTGAGCACATCTTGCTCGCTCTCCTGTTATTTTACCACAGATTACTATTTGAGCTCCGTCTGCCCCAGCCGCAAGGATCCTTCTAAGAGCTGCATATGCTGCTTTACGGAACTTCCAGCCACGTTCTAAGTTTCTTGCAATTCTTGAGGCCATTATCCATGGGTTAAGCTCTCTCACAAATATCAGTTCCTCATCTGTGAGCTCCTCTGGAGGCTTAGATGTTATGTCTGACGGAGGTCTTAGAAGTGTTATCCTCACGTTCTTAAGTCCGAATTTCTTTTCTATCTCTCTTTCTATCTGTGCTAGCTTTGCTCTATTCCTCGCAATGTACATAGGCCTGTCAGCGAATATGCGGATTACATAGCCTTGCGGGGACCTTATTATATCAACGTATCCTATGCCAGCGAGCCTAAACTCGTTCATTAAGTATTCTCTTATGAGAGCATAACTTGATCTGAACTTCACTATGCGCTTAACTATGTTCTCCTTCTTGGATGCTTCAGGCATTTACTCACCTCTACTTCTTAACGAACTCATGAAGCTTTGTCTCGAGGAAATCATTTATGATCTCTCTCCACTTCTCTATCTTACCTTCGTACTCCTTGAGTTTACCCTCAC
The DNA here is from genome assembly GCA_003663565.1 of Thermoplasmata archaeon. The sequence continues at coordinate 6,503 of QMTT01000031.1, read as the reverse complement.
TCATGTTTTCTATGACGATCTCTATGTTCGTTGTTTGTTCATTCCACGGCGTAGCCCTTCCAAAGGCTCTCGGCATCCATCCTCTGATGACCCTTCCCTTGTAGGCTGACACATGGGAAATATACATGACAGCAGGATCAAGTCCTTTGTATCTAGCGTTGTATGCAACTTCTCTTAGGAGCTTTAGGAATACCATAGAGGCCTTCTTGGGGAACCTGCCAGCCTCGTATGAACCATGCCTATGAGGAACTTTCTTGCGATATCTTCTGAATGGTATAGGCCTTCTCAGGTTTATCACATCCTTGAGGAGTACTATAGCCTCAGCCAGTGGAAGCCCTCTAATAGCGTTGGCGATTTCATACGAGTGCTTTGGAGAGATCCTAAGTTCTCTTCCGTACGCCTTTGCGCTCGTTTCTGGATTAGGCTCATAGGAGTAAGGCATCACTAAGCACCTCACTTGGCTGCCATGAACTTAGAACTCCTAGTAGCACCAACACCTGGTGCACTATGCTGAACAGGCTTCCTAGTAAGGGCGAACTCTCCGAGGTAGTGTCCTATCATCTCTGGAGTGATCCTCACGGGTACGAACTCCTTACCATTGTGTACTGCTATTGTACGTCCTACGAATTCTGGAATGATTATCATGTCCCTTAGATGAGTCCTTATAACCTTGTTTGGGGGTGTCTTCCTTATCTTCTCAACGAGTTTCATTTGTTCTTCAGTAAGTCCTCTGAGAAGGGTTCTTCTCTGTCTTGCGGGAAGTAACTTGACAAACTCTTCAAGTGACATATTAAGGAGCTCCTCTAGGCTATAACCCCGATATCTAAACTCTCTCCATCTGCGCTCTTCCAATAACTTCTTGGTATAATCCTCAGCCATGATAACTCACCTCACTTACGGACACCAGTACGTCTTGCAGCAATATGACCGACCTTCCTACCAGGTGGTGCATGTCTGCTCGTCGTGGTAGGCCTACCAACGTGTGGATGACTACCTCCACCGAAAGGATGACTGACCGCGTTCATCACAACTCCACGAACCTTAGGCCATTTCGTAGCCCTAGATTTCATTGCATGATACTTCTTTCCTGCTTTAACCCATGGCTTGTCAACACGACCTCCACCGGCTACAACGCCAATTGCAGCACGGCACATATAGTGAAACTCCTTAACTTGACCTGATGGCATCTTCACATAGACCCTATCCCTGTCGTGTCCTATGACCAGGGCATAAGTTCCCGTTGATCTAACGAACTTACCTCCATCTCCTGGCTTTGCTTCAATGTTATATACAGGAGTTCCATCTGGTATGTTTGCTAATGGGAGTATGTTTCCGATCTTTATTGATGCTGCAGGTCCTATTTCTATCGTGTCTCCAACTGCTATGCCTTCAGGGGCTATCATGTAGTATTTCTCGTTGTTTTCAAATCTCACTATCATTATCGGAGCCCTATGACCAGGATCATGGACTATGTCCTCGACGATTCCAGTACCTTCTCTAAATGGAGGATGCTTAACAGCTCCAAGGTATTTATGATCAGGAGCCCTAAAGACACTTCCTCCACGACCTCTCCTCTGGACAAGTATACGCTTACCCATTGCTCACACCCCAATCACATGATCCCCAAACGTGCTGCTGCTTCCGACGCACTGTAATCAGGATGAAGTTTGACAGTAGCTCTCTTTCCTCTCTTCTCAATACGTGTTCTGACCTTTACGACCCTGACTCCAAGGAGTTTTTCAACAGCTTTCTTTATCTCTATCTTGTTAGCATCCCTTCTTACTATAAAGTCTAACTCGTTGTTCTTTTCCATGTTCGTCAGCACTTTCTCTGTAACTACGGGATATAATATTATTGAGAGTATGTCTTTACTCCTCTGTATGGGCTTCATGGCCATCCCCCCAACTCCCTCAGTGCACTTTCAGTGTATATCGTGAGCCTTCCTGGTACTCCTCCAGGAGCAAGTTTGTTTATGTTCAATTGTTTCACCAATGAAACCTCAACCCCGGGAATGTTTGAAGCACTCTTCTCAATGCCATCATACTTCGAGACTACTATGAGTACACTCTTTGCTTGCTTGTATCTTCTCCCTCTCATTTTACCTTTTCCTGCCCTTATCTTTCTCTTAGCAGCTCTTTCAAGATCTTTTTCTAGCCCCAAGTTATGTAACACTCTAAGAAGATCCTTTGTCTTCTTTATGCTCTGAATATCATCTACAATCACTATTGGTAGTTGCTTATCTTCGGGAACCTTATGACCACGTCCTATAACAAGTTCCTTTATTGCAGTGGCAGATATTGCTGATCTCAAAGCTAGCCTGAGTTCCTTCTTGTTTAGGTGTCTCTTCCAAATCTTTTCAGCTTTGGGACCATGAGCCCTGTATCCACCAACAGTGTTTGGAGCAAAAGCACCACGGCCATTTGGAAGCCTTGGGATCCTAGCAAGACCGTATCCTACTCCCCAACTCTCTGCTGATATGTTCTTTCCAGCTCTTGGATTAGTGCCATATGGCTGCCTGTTGTTCATAAGGTATATTCTGAATGCCTTTCTTATCACGTCTGCACGAACATATTCTGAAAAAGTCCTGGGGAGCTCTATTTCCTTAACAGGATTGCCCTCTAGGTCATATACTGGAACCTTCATACGGCCATCACCCTCTCAATGGACCACGTTGAAATGTATGTTATCTTCGGCTCTGGAAGCCTTACGTTGTCCACGTTCCTTATGGCCTCTCTAAATCTTATAAGCCTCTTCACAGGACCTGGTGTTGATCCATGGATAAGAACATATGCGGTTCTTATGAGTCCATAATGCTTGAACCCTCCTGCTGGATTGATCTCATTGGGATCTTCTCCGTATTTTATCACAAGCTTATTGTACTCTGTCCTTTGATGATATCCCATCTGACCTGGCAAAGGCACTGTTGGTCTTACCCAATGTGGTGTTCTTGGGCCTTTTGATCCTGCCTTTCTACGACCCTTTCTAGCCTTATGGTGGAGGAGCTTTATACCCCATCTCTTTACTGGCCCTTGGTACCCATGACCCTTGGTAACTGCAACAACATCGACAAGCATTCCGGGAGATGCAAAATCTGTGAACTTTATGTCCCTTCCAAGGATGCTCTTTCCGTATTCTATTCTTTCTTCAATGGATCCTCCGCCTATTCTTATCTCCATGAAATCTGGAACCTTCTTTGGAACACCAGTTATGAGATACGGCTGTGTGAAAGCAAGAACCCTGACATCAGCAACACTTGATCCCTCTAATTTCTTCCACTTACTATTTATATCATGGTTCTTGTACACGTCAATTCTTCTCTCAAGGTACTTTTCAATCACTTTCCTTGCTTCTGACGATCCCTCAACGTACTTCTCTATAGTCTCCATCAGAACGCCCTTGTCAGCCCAGATTTCGGTAATGGTCTTTAGACCATATGGTGTTCTCTCGTAGAATCTTAGCGCAGCTATTACCATAGGAGGAGTCTCTATGACCGTTGCTGGAACTGTAACCTCCATTCCATGAGTTATCACATGCGGACGCTCATCTATCATGGAGACATGCACCATTCCAGCTTTGTACCCCGCAAATCCCTGTATGTGTGGTTTATCTCCACTATCCGGCCAATTTCTGATTCTAGGCACTTCCCTTGACGCTCTCTTCCTAGGACTATATGCTAGAGATCCTCTTCTAGGTCTACTAACCTTAGACATAGCAACCTCTACCTCCAAAGCCCTTATAGACTAAACTGTTGACTCTGCTTTCCCGTCCTCGGCCGTGACGCCCTCAGAGGCCCCCAATAAGAGGGTCCATTGGGGGCCTCTGAATGGGCCTCGGATTAAAGTACCTCACAAATACTCCATCAAAGACTCCCAATGTCCGAGGCCTCAGGCGTCTGGCCGAGGCCCTCTCAAATGGCTATATATCCCAAATTATGATATAGTCGAGTCCTTGTTACAACAAAGGCATATAATATTTATATGTTATGTTCATGTACTATCTCATCCTCGACGTTGGGACAACAAACGTGAAGGCTATAGCATTCTCCTCTAACAAGCCCATCCTCGAGCTTCAAGAGAGGTCTCTAACTTACTCATCATTTTAAGGGTCTTCAGAATCTTTTCTTAAAAGTTCATTTATGTCCACTACAATGTCATCTTTAAGTCGTGAGAACACGAGTTTTCCTTTGTAGTATATCCTTAGAACTCTATGATAGGGAATATCTGACGAAGAGTATGTCTCAAGCCAATGTTTTCCTACCCTTCTGATGTCCTCACCACGAATTCTCTTCACGTCTCCAGGAGCCCCTCTGTGCAGGATTTCTATAATGACATCACTTAATGAACCCATTACCCAAAATATCTTAAGGAGTGTATCTCGGGCAGTCTTAGGATTCTTCATACGATTCCTCCAAGGACATCTTTATCTCTTTAGTAGCAAGCTCAGGGTCTTCAGCTTTCGTTATTGCCCCCCCGACAATTATCACTTTTGCTCCAGCCCTGACTGCAAGAGCCACTGTCTCCTTATTAAGACCCCCTGCAACTGCAATCGGTATCTCAAGGGTCTCCGAAAGTTTCTTAACCATATCGAAGTCTATTCTCCTCTTCCTCTGTTGATCTATACCAAGATGAAGGCACACAATGTCAACTCCTAAGGATTCAACCTCCTGACCTCTTTTAATAATATCTCCAACATTCATAAGATCTGCCATGACATACGCATTAAGCTCTCTTGCCTTCTCTACCATACTCTCGATAGTCTCATCAGGGGCTAAACCCATGACAGTTACGATGTTCGCACCACTTCTTATGGCCATCTCTGCCTCTAGGGCTCCTGTATCCATGGTCTTCATATCAGCAACGATGTAATTATCCTTAAACGAATCTCTAAGGACTTTAACGCATTTCATCCCTTCTGACTTTATTAATGGTGTTCCTGCTTCTAACCAATCCACACCTCCTCTAACGGCCTTCTCTGCGATCTCTAATGCTTTTTTTATGCTTAGCACGTCTAGGGCAACCTGAAGCACAGGTTTAACAATACTCAACCTCATAGCAAATCACTCTTCCTTCTCTTCACCAGTAAGCTGATGATGTAATACATTTGTCTGCAAAGATCTCTAAAGGCTAAGAGAAGTGAACTGACACTACAGAAATGCCAATGACCTAAACATCATCTAACTTAAATACCTTAATGTATTCACTATATCCCAAGCGAATATTATTGCTTAAGAATAGCATGAAAACAATAATAAGGATGTGATCAAGGTGGCAATATTTGAGCTTCCTCATGACTCAGTAGTGAGAGGAAAACTCCCAAAAGGGTGCGAATATTGCTGGAGAGGATCAAAACTAGTACTCTTTGTGACAGGTCTCTGCAACATGAACTGCCCCTATTGCCCCCTCTCAGAGAAGAGAAGAGGACGGGATGTCGTTTATGCTAATGAAAACGTTGTACATTCAATGGAAGATGTGCTAGAAGAGGCACATAGAATGTCTGCAGAAGGTGCTGGTATCACAGGAGGAGAACCCACTCTTGTTCTTGATAGGACTCTTGAGTACATAAAACTCCTAAAAGACGCCTTTGGAGAGAATTTTCATATTCACATGTACACAACAACCGTGAACACTCATGCAATAAAGGAATTATCTGATGCTGGACTTGATGAGATACGCTTTCATCCTTTACCGCATACCTGGAAGAGAATTGATAAAACACCATATTATAAGGCTCTAACAGTTGCCCTGGACACGGGAATGGATGTCGGCGTGGAAATACCAGCCCTTCCAGATAAAACAGAGGACATGATAATACTAGCAGAAAAGTTAGACGAAATCGGCGTTCAATTTCTTAATATGAACGAGCTAGAAATCGTAGAGTCAAACTATGAAGCTCTATCTAAATTAGGATATGAGTTCAGAGATGACGAGACTGTAGCTGCTTTGGGGAGTGATCTCGCGGCACTCACAGTAATATATAGTGCAGATGTTGACATGACACTTCATTTCTGCTCTTCAAGATATAAAGATGCAGGTCAACTTAGGCAGAGATTCCTCAGAATAGCGAGGAACATCGCTAAAGAATATGAACTTGTTACTGAAGAGGGAACTATGATGCGAGGTATTATAATACCTCCAGAGGGACTCTCTCCAGAGGACGTTCACAGAATACATGTGACTGAACTAGGAATGCCTAAGAGGGTCAGTAAGATTCATAATAATGAAGTGCTAGTGGCACCTTGGGTATTAGAAGACATAAAGGAAAAAATACCAGGAGAAAAATACATTATTGAAGTTCACCCCACAAGAGAGGAATTCGAAGTGGAAAGAATACCCTTATAAGCTACTCTCTGAAGGTTGTTCTCTGACATATGGTTGACCGTGCTTTGTATTTGGGATGTCTCGGAAACTAAGCACGGGCTTCCCCTCCCGCGCCTCATTATAATCAGCGCATCATTGGGGCAGTCTTACGTGGGATGAGCATTGTTCTCGCTTCTGCTGACTACT
>QMTT01000030.1 GCA_003663565.1 Thermoplasmata archaeon | reverse complement strand
TGTGATGCGTAAGAGTTTAATTATGATAATTTTCCTGATAGGTGTGCTGATTCTTAGCTCAAAGGTTTCTCTTGCTTGGTGGAATTCCAGCTGGCAGTACAGGATACCAATCAACATTACAGAACAATCAGGACAAAATTTAACAGACTACCAAGTGAGGATAGATTTGAACAGTTCCAACTTCGATTTTTCCAAAGCAAATTCAGACGGTAGCGATATAAGATTCACGTGGCATATCTACGAGTTGCCGATAACGATAACAGAACAGTCAGGACAGGACTTGACAGATTACCAAGTTTTGATCACCATCACCGACACCGAAATACTGTCCAAAATGAAGTCCGATGCTGGCGACATCAGGTTTTTCGAACAGCAGGTAGATGACCCATACACAGAAACAACTGGAAAGCTTCCCTACTGGATTGAAAGCAAGACGGACACAGAATTGAAAGTTTGGGTGAAGTTAAACCTGACGGCTAACGAGGAGAAAACGATTTATATGTATTACGGCAACCCATCAGCAACTTCAGAAAGCAATCTAACAAAGGTATTTGGAACAAACTTGAAAGGTTTTTATCCAACCGACGAATCCACGAACTGTACTGATGTTGTTAATGGTTATTCGTGTACTGTTTACGGTGATGCATCCTTAGAGAAATCTTTGAGTTATGATTATGATTTGAATGTAGTTAATGATAGTTTTATAACTTTGGCAAGAAGCAGTGACGGACTGACTACAGACGGAAATTATATTTATGAAGCATATGATGAATGGCTTTCAAAATATGACTTAAATGGAAATCTAATAGAGAACACCACCAATGCTAGATGCGGGTATGACCTAAAATTTGGAGGCTTATTTTATAAGGATGGATATCTCTGGGGAGTTATAGGAGCATACACGTCACCATACCAAGCAGTCGTTGTAAAAATAGACCCAGATACACTAAATTGTGTTTGGAGTAAGAACGTATCAGAAAGTCTGACATACTCAGCAAATGCAATATTCTACTTAGATGGATATTGGTTTCTAGGTGAGACTGCAAGTAATACAGGTGTTACGAAAAGTATAGTGAGGTTTGATGATAGCTGGAATAAGATAGATGTTGCCTATTCAGAAACTCTAGACGATTACGGTTATCAAGGAGCAACGGTTTATGCTGGGAAGGTATTTGTTACTGAACACGATGGAGATTTAGATGTATTCAAGTGGGATGGAACGAAATTGGTTAGAATAAATCAAAAATCAACGAATTATAGTGAAGGCATTACGTATATCGGGAATAAGACTTTCCTTGCCTTTAATGTAAGTAGTTTAAAAATAGAAAAATTTGAGATAATGAACGAGAGCTATGAGGAAAGGTCTTACTACAAGTTCGATGGAAATGGAGATTACATTGATTTAGGAGATAATTATGATATTGAGAACTGGAATGACATAACAATGTGTTTCTGGTACAAGTTTGATAGTTTTGATGATGGCGTTCAATATATAGGTGGTTTTGAAAAATCATCAGGAGCGAGATATGTGTTTGCATGTGCATTTTATGACAATTATGCTGAAACAAACGGATTAACCGACCCTGTTCAATGTTTTGCAGAAGACTCTGCAGAGGCTCAAGACAGAATGGATTTTAACAATATGAAAAATACCAATTGGCATTTTATTTGTTTGCAATACGGAAGCTCAACATCTTATGACTTACAAGTTTACTTAGACGGAACGCTATACACAGTACTTGGTTTGGATGATGCCACAACCGCTTTATACAACCCAGAAAAACTCATATTTGGTAGGGATATCGGGGATACCTCCAGAGATATGTTTGGAAGAATTTCTGAAATAAGAATTTATAACAAAATTTTGGAAGAATCAGAAATAAGACAATTTTACGCCGACCCAGAACCTTCCATTTCAATCGGCACAGAAACCCAAATAGATTCAGAAGCAAAACTTCCCTACTGGATAGAAAATTGGGATTCAGCCAACCAGCAGGCAACGATTTGGGTCAAAGTCCCGAGCATTCCAGCAAGCGGAACAGCGACAATCTACATGTATTACGGCAACCCTGACGCAACTTCAGAAAGCAATGGAGATGAAGTTTTTGATTTCTTTGATGATTTTGATGGAACGGAGTTGGATACGAGCAAGTGGTCGTCAGACGGAACGGTCAGCGTTTCACAGGGTCAATTACATCTCGGCAGCACAACTGGAGATAGTTATATATTATCAAAAATCAATATTGGTTCTGGCAAAATTGTGGAATTGCATGGTGTTAATATTAATTCATATAGAGACACACCCGACTGGTTCAGCATACGATTTGCATTGGATTCGTCTGGAAATCCAGTTGCGGGAGATTCACAATGGGGGGTAATGGCATTTTGGAGAGTTGATGAGAGAGTTCATCATTTAGATTCAGGAGGAAGCGTGGAGTTCGGAACGGTTTCACATACTTCAAATGATATATTTGCTCATGCGGTTGTTGGAACCACAGCATATGTTTTTGCGAACTCTAATAAATTCACAACAGATACAGATTCATTCACAACGAACTACTTTAAAATACAAGCTCACTATGTAGCCATTGATATAGATTTAATTCGTGTCCGCAAATACACCGACCCAGAACCCACTTACTCTATTGGAGAGGAAGAAATACTAAATCTCATTTCACAATGTACCGTAATAGATACACCCAATTTAACATATTACTTAACGCAGGACATAACATCAACACAGGGAGATTCGTGTATAAACATAACCGCAAGCAACGTAATTCTGGAATGTGACGGATACTCAATAAACGGATCCGAAACGGACAGCACAATCCACATCTCAAATGCGGACAACGTAACTGTGAGGAACTGTGTCATATACGGAGGAAATATCCACTCGATTATGACGCTTTCCTCAAGCAATATAACACTGGAGAACATCACAATTGTTCCAGAATCAAACTACGGAATCAGGATTGATTCATCAAACAACGTAACCATAGATAACGTGTCAGTTATAAACGCAACCCCAACATACGGTATAATGCTGTACTCTTCAGACAATGTCAACGTAACAAATTCAGTATCAAACGGAGCAACCGCCATCGGGCTTTACTATACAAGCAACAGCCACATTTCAAACTCCGAATTCACAGGAGTAACGATGTGTATGTACTTACAAAATTCGAACAATAACATCATACACTCCTCAAGATTCACAGAATGTTCGAGGGGCATTCAAATACAGATTGACACTTCGGAAGGTAACTTATTTTACAACAACTTCATCAACGCAACATACGATATTTATGTGGAATACGCAGAATCATCGAACACTCCAAAAACAAACTACTGGAACACCACAAAAACATCCGGAACAAACATAGTTGGCGGTAACTACATAGGCGGAAACTTCTATGCAAAACCAGACGGCACAGGCTACTCAGAAAACTGTACGGATTCAGACTTCGATGGATTCTGTGATGACCCATATCAAATAGATACGAACAACATAGATTACCTTCCGTTATATAAGGTTAAGGCCGGACCACACATAATCGGTGTTGAGGCACGGGATCTTGTTTACAGTTACGGAGGATCCTATCAGGTCAATGTGACCGTCTGCGATGACAACAGCAAATTACCTGACGTGAATGCCATAGATCACGTGATTGTTGAGTACGAAGGCGTTAATAGCACTGCAAGCAAATTGGTTGATGTAAATACAACGTGTGCCAAGTACAATGTAACATTTACCGGATTACCTGCTGGAACCTATGAGATAACGATATATGCCAACAATTCATACGGAAATCGGGATACTGCGGTGGGATCTTTCGTGATAAACAAAGCCACACCACATGCAGCAATATATCTCAGAAACGAAACTGTTGTTTACGGATCTTCGGACTGGAACAGTTCGTGGATTTACCCGGATTTCGATGTGGACAATTTGATTCCATTTACCGTTTACAGGAACGGCGAGCTGATAGAGAACATGTCCGGTCTGGTTGCGAGGTGGAGTTTTGATGAGGGTTCTGGCACAACAGTCAAGGACAGAATTGGAGTGAACGACGGCGAACTAAAAAGAAATTATTTTGCAGATGTTCTTCATTATAACATAACTTGGCAAGGCTCTGACGAATTTTCCTCTTCATCCAAAGGAACAGCAATGCCATATTCTATTGTTGATGTTCCAGATTCAAGCAAATACTTTTTAGAAGTGGATTTCACAATCAATTCTATTGATGACACTTATGATGCCAACCCTGATACAGCATTACATAGAACAGGGTTCAAATTGAGTAATGGTGCATGGATTTATGTAAGTATTTATTCTGAGAATTCTTCATACGGTCCAAATGCTCTTTATGTGTGGTTCTTTAACTCAACTGGAAATAAAGTCCAGTATAAATATTGGAATGTAGGGCAGGTTTCTTTGGGCACAAAGTATAAACTTGAGTTAATGTATGATAGAAATTCAAAAACCTTAAACTGGTATTTTAATGGATATTCAGGAAATTTGTCAACTACTGACCCAGAATTTGATTATGATATTGATAAAATAACTTATGGTTTAGAAGATGCAAACATAACTTACCACAACATAGAAGCAAGAGATTTAACAACTAATGTTATCGGAAAATTCGGCAAGGCTCTGAGCTTTGACGGAGTGGATGATTATGTGGAAGTGCCAGACTCACCAAATTTAGATGGAATGGAACAATTAACAGTAACGGCATGGGTAAAAACAACCACACTTAAATATCAATATATAGTGAGTAAAGAATCTTACAGCCTGTATTTGGATGATTACACCGTTTATTTTAAGGTTGTTAATGAAAATGATAGTTCTCAAGGTCTAGGAATAACTTTAGATGAAGGAACAGATATGGTGAACAATTGGTATTTCTTTGCTGGAGTTTACGATGGCTCAAAGATTAAAATTTATTCAAATGGTAAGTTGGAGGCCACACACGATTTCTCAGGAAAAGTCAAAGACAGTGCTACAAGTTTGTATATTGGAAAACTGTATTATGGAACCCGTTACTTCAACGGCATCATCGACGAAGTCCGCATTTACAATAGAGCCCTAACCGATGAGGAAATAAAACAGCTATATCTATATGGATTGAACAAACTCGCAGCTGGAACGTACAACTACACCTTAAATGTTACCGAAACCCAGAACTACACATCAACAAGCATAAGCAAAATATTAACCATAAACAAAGCCACTCCAGTGCTGGCCAAACAGATTCCATCCAACAAGACATATGACGGAGTATCATCAACAGCGAACTTCTCGGTATCAACCCTGTACAACCAAGTCCCGTGCAAGCTCTACCTCAATGGAGCGGAAATAGGTACCACAAACACAGAAATAAGCGATAGCAGGGCAGCAGCAGGGATATACAGCTATGTGTTCAACTGTTCAGAAACTCAAAACTACACTTATGCCGAAGTGTCTGGAGTATACGAAATATACAAGGCAACACCAACCCTAACCATCAGCTTACCGGACAACAAAACCTATGACGGACAGGCTGAAATTGCAAACTTCACAATACAGACTGTAAACAACCAGTTACAAGCAACACTTGAACTGAACAACAATACGATAGGAACTACTACCACAACAATATCCGATTCACGAGCATCAGCGGGAGTTTACTGTTACAACTTCTACACGAACGGTAACCAGAACTATACTGCAAACTCAATACAAGGTTGTTATGAAATATACAAAGCAACTCCAGTATTGAACCTCTACATAGACGGAGCACAGCTGAACAAGACAATAACTTGGATGAATACCTCAACGATAACGGCAAACGAGAGCAACTTCGGAGATGGTGATGTAACTTACTGCTTGTACAGGAACGAAACGCAGATACAGTGTGCTGTTGGTTTCGCTAACATAACAAACGCAACACAGCTACCGTCAGGATTATACGTATACACATACAACGCCTCCGGAGGTCAGAACTACACAGTAGGAGAGGTTAAGCTATACCTGACTGTTAAAAAGGCATGGAACCAAACGGATAATGTATGGGCTGGAAAGCAGTACATGTACGACCTTAATGCTTCAGGAATACCAATAACAATATCTGCTGTAAGATCTCAGGACACGAGCAAAGTAACCGAATCAGATGGTTATGCTTACTGCTTACTAAACATTACCGCATACAACAACGGAAGTGCGTATGGGGTTGATCCAACAACCTTCACAAACATAAAGGTAAATGTAACCGAACTCAAACCGGAAGGATGGGAGACAAACGTACTGAACTACACAATACCATCACTAAGCGATGCAGAAAGCAACAAAACATATGTACCGATCAAAAAGTACGGAGTTATAACGGATAGCTTGAAGTCAATATCAGCTCTAAATGGCTCGGTGAAAGTCGGAGAGCCATTATTCGTGAAATTTGTATTTATAGTAAATAACACAGACACAATACCATACACGGGAGTGCTGGTAAATGTTTCGGATGAGGGTATAGAAAAAGCGTGGTCATCACTGTTACCCGTAAGATATGTAGACCTGAACGCAAGCGAGGTTAAATACCTGACATACATCGTTAACAAGACAACAGTGTATGAAGTTGGCTATATGTTATCAAGAGCAGATACGGGATACTCACGCAAATACACTTACACTGCAACACTGAATGTAACCGAAGACACGGTTACGAAAGACCTTCCAATATACTACACAATACCAACGTCAAGATTAACTGAATGGTCTTCAAAGACATCCGTATCCGTGACGGTTGATGGCTCTGACAGGGATGTGGTTCTTCAAGGAAACACAGTAATAATCGGAACTCAGCACACCAGCAGCAGTCTGCACTACGGAACCCACACAGTAACTATAGTTTACTATGTCCCAGTCGCAGCGGTTGGTGGAGGAGGAGGCGGTGGTGTTTCATACATACCGGCAACGAATGAGACAGTATACATAGCAAACATAGAACCAGAAAAAGATGTACCAGTATTGGTTGTGCTTATGGGTGATAAAGTGAATGTAACTATACTTGATGTGAACAACAAGACCGTACTGACAAAATTCGTAGATGGTGCGGAACAGGTAAAACTCCTTCCCGGAAACTACACGATAATAGCGGAGAAGCACGGAATAACACAGAAATACGATGTGGAGATAAAATATCCGACGATGATAGAGATAGGAATAAACGAACCACAGCACAAGATAGGTCAGATACCTGTAGTTGAATCAATTAATAAATACTTCATAACGGCTATACTGATAGGACTTGCGATAACTGTAATATTTTTCAGGGACATAATTGTGGATAAGGTGTATGAGATATGGGACAGAATACGCTCATGAGCATGCTGTTATCTGAAAATCTGTTCCACACGGATCCAGCAACAGCATTTATACTAATAGGTGCTTCAATCATAGTGTTCTTATTGCGTGGAAAAATAGGCAACAGACTTGCAGCAGCAATAATCATCTTCCTTATAGGTATCGTGTTCTTCGGACTGGCCGGTCTTATAAGGATGACGATAGGAGCTATATCCGGTGCACTGTTCTTT
>QMTT01000029.1 GCA_003663565.1 Thermoplasmata archaeon | reverse complement strand
TTATTCCTCCGTTTTGCCTTATCAATATTAGGATAAGTCTATCTTCCAGCATTGGGTTTTTGCCGGCTTTGTCTCAGCGCCAGTTTTTGTTGATCGGTCGTAGCTAGGGTAATCTGTATAGTCGCATTCATCCCAGCCGTTCTTTTTTGGCCACTTACTATACATATGCTGCATCCAAACTGGATTAGGTCGATCACTGTCTCCGTAATCACCAAATGACATTACAGATCGTACACCCTCTCCGTGCAAAAACAGCGTTTTAACTCCCTGCCGACGAGCCAGTTCCTGAAGTCCCTTCATAGCGGCCTCGTGCCAACCCTGGACAATTTTTTCTATCTTTTTCGAATGAACGTCCATCTCGTCTGGGTGGTAGAATTCTCCATCCAACTTAAGACCTTCTGGGTGGCTACTCTTGATATTTTTTATTTCTTGTCTTAGTCCGCCGGCAAAATCTGACTGCAACTCTTCGATAACCCAACCTTCTTTTCCGCCCGTGGTATCTAGTCTAGTCCAACCCGCACAGTGTGGTGTGGTTGGGTGAGATCCGACTCCGCCGTCGTTGGTTTGGTTAGCGGCGGCCTGCACCATCTGGAAAAAGCTCCATAATTTAGGGTCTTCCTTAAGTTGAGCTTCCATGTGCTCGCCGGTATTTAATTGCATAACTAGGTTAGAGGCTGAGCTGTGTCGTTGGGCACCATCCCACGTTGAATATGTTATGTGAAAGTCTCCTCCAGCTTTTTCGATAGCCCTAGAAAGATCTTCTGGCATAGCCACTTGCTTTTTAGCGTTCATGAAAACCTCTTTGACAGCCTTATTTTCCGCCAACTTCTTATTGATTTTCTTGAATTTTCCGTAGTTTATGCCTTCTGATGGAAGAATCTGGACCGCGTCCCTAAGTGCCTGCTTATCTTTAGAGTGCTCTACACTATAAATTAAAGAGCTAGGATCTCTATTTACGGTATCTGGCTGTTCTTTTGGTATCGACACTGGCTGGTCGCGAAACAGTTTTCCACCGAAACGCCGATTCTTGAAAGCTGGGTTGAATGATTCTCCGGTGCGGAAAATACCATCGCCGTACTTATCTTGAGTGTCAGAGTAGATCTGATGAAACAGGTCAAAATCTACGTTGGCATGCTCCATTATATTCGACACTACCTGGCTTGTGTTAAATGAATCTTGGGAGTCCAAAGAGCTGTACATGGATCTCAAACTATTAGAATCTAAGCTCTGATTGTCTGCCAGTATTTGAAGAAGTTTTGTTTTTTGATACCTATCTGTCAGTGACAGTATTGATGGCATCAACTGACTGATGTGATCCGGCGTAAATTTAGCGGTTCGGCCATAATCGGGAAAACCCAACATATTATCTTCGATGCTTTGACTGACGGCCTTATTTAGGGCCATCTCGCCACCCGCACCGGAAGAAGCAGCTGATTTAAGTAAACTGTATGAGGTCTTGTCGCCTAGTTGCTCCATCACCTGATCTAGCTGATCGAATGACATTTTATCGCCTACGGTCTCCGCCATATTCTGGTAGAAAATACATATATCCGCACTTTCATTGGCAAAGTCTAGGTGCGGCATTAGTTTTTCGGAAAAGTCCACCATACTGGCGTGATCCTCGACCTTTATTTTTTCCGACCATCTTTGAGCAGAAACTAATAAGTTGGTTGTTGCTTCCGACCCCTGAGCGGCTATCGCCTCAATATCTACGGCGTCGATGGCTTCCATTGGTATGTGAGATCTGTTATCTAGCAAAAAGGCTATTTCCGGCGACCGAGACATAGCATCAGACCATTGACGATCGTTAATCTCTGACAATCCCGTCCACCTGGAAAGGTGATCAGCGTATGCGTCAGTAACCATCTCCATATCTCTGAAGCCCGAATCTTTTAGCGCTTTCTCTTCACCGTGCTTGGATGCATATGCTTCCATCGCGTCTTTGGTTGCGTTAGTTATAGATAGAGTTTCCATGGAGGAACTACCTAGTTCTCGGCTGGAAATAAAAGAATGCTGGAAATTCCTTAGGCCACCGATATAGGAGCCGAACTCGTCAGACCCTATCTCTTCGGGGCTATTCTCTATTCTGGACATCATTCGCGAGTGCATCTTCGTGGCAATGCCGGAAGCTTTTTCAATATAGCTATCTACTGCCTCGGCGGCCTCTACAGTGCCTCTGTCTTCAGTAAATGCCCGACTTCTCTCCAGAACTCCATTAAGTTTGGTTAGATTAGATAGGACCTGTCCGTATGATTCAGCTTCGGTGTCAGCTGATTCCATCGCGGACTCCCACTGACTATCTACATAATCCACTGAATCAGAAAGACCTCTCCAGTGACCGGTAATGGTAAAATTGTAATCGCTGGAGGTATTTGAGATATTGTGGAACTTGTTGGCTGGATCTAATGAATTAAAAACCTTCATCTGGGTTTCGCCTGGGATGCTACCATTATCCATTAATTTTTCAGCCAATTCACTTCTGTGCATCATGTCAAATTTATCGTCAGATAAGACTCTGTCGCTTATCACCTCTGCTGTGTTGGGGGTAAACATTATTGCGTTACTGATGATTGCGTCTAGTTTCCACCCATGAGTTGAGTCTAGAAGAACTTCTTCGTTATTTACAAGTGCCTTCTCGAACTGAGATCCGGCAAGCTTATCTAATGTGTGCTCGTGGTCTGCCGAAAGACTGGTTGGCATGTTCAAAAATGTCGCAACCTTATCTCCCATAGGAATCTCAAGTGACTTTAAAACTCTCAGTGCCTGATGAGTGGCTCGACCTTTTAAGTCTTCGTCATCGCTATTTAGGTAATCATTTACTAATCCAACACCGTGCAACCTTTTAGTTTCTTTGTTTGATTTCGACAGGTCGCCAGCTACTTGGATAATCTTGCTGTGCAATTCAGCCGCATCCTCTGGATTAGCTTCCGCTCTGGTCGCCATAGCATCAGTAATAGCCTTAGTTTGACTGTAAGATGTGGTATCATTTTTAGCCAATGAGGAAAACTGCAAAACCTGGTCGGTAGTTAGCACGTCCGGCTTTGCCATATACCCCGCGATAGCTTTAGTGACCGCTGCGGGTGGGCTCGTCATCTCATTGATCATATCAACCATCGTATCTACATCACCATCTTTTACGACATTTTTGGCGACGTCACCCATAACAGATGCTGGCAACATGTCGGCATTATTATATGTCTCAAAAGTAGAATGGAGTTTGTATTTTACTGAATTTCTTTCTGAATCGGTTAGGTGTGGTGTTTCATTGATTTGACTGACCACCGCCTTGACCATCTTCTTCTGATTTGCTTTGGTAATTTTAAATGAATACGAGGCGTTATCAACTGACATCGCCATTCTTGGTATCAGATTATGGTTACCGCTAGCGGACAGATCGTCTACCGATTTTCTGATATTTACCATGCCAGCCTCTAGGGAGCTGTCGGACATTTTTGAATTGCCGTATTTATTATACTCATTTGGCGGTATAAAAGTCGTTGACAGCATAGCATTAACCGCCTTCTTCGCTATCTCTGGGGTTAGCTTTTCCGACTCCAAGGTTTTATGAATGAAACTGTTAGCTTCCTCCCCTTGAGTTAAGCCAGCGAGGACGTCGCCATACGAGTCGGCGCTTTCGAAGGCAGCTCCTATTTTCACGTCGTAGCTAAAAATACCCTTAGATAGTCCAGCCGACCTTACGAGATAATCATTTTCGGCATCGCCGGGTAAATTATACAAAAAATCTAAAGATCCACTTTTATCACTCTTTCCGAGACCTTGTTCTACGGCTGTGTGCCATTTTAGGTTAGTAGATTCTTGATCACCCCCAGATGATGACTCGATAATACCTTTTAGTTTTCCGACTTTATCACTAAACTCTGCGTCCTTGTCCTCACCCCAAGCTCTTTTAATTGCTAAGTTAACACCTAATTGATCACTGACTCTCAAGGAAGTTCTCATTAAGTCGTCGTATTGATCTGTGCCGACAATGGAATCAAAATCACTTCTTTCGGTAATCGCCTCAGCTAGTTGCTTAGCTGGCATAAACCCATCAGTAAAGATGGGGTCTTCCTGGCTATGCACGTAATCAATCATGTTTGATAGTGCCGCAGTATGGGCTGGATTAGAGTAATCCATTGCGTTTATCGAAGCCTCCTGAAGCTTCTGATTAGCACCAAAATTACTTCTACCCCAAATTAGGTCAGAATGTGCGCTGTCGCTTAGGTCCTCGTACCTGAAGAATTCTTTGCCATTTTGCATGATGTTTAGCTTTTTTTCGGCATCGAGCCTACTAAATGCTTTATTCCACTCATCTTTTGGCGCAGAATTACTCAAAGCTACGGCATAATCCGCCATTGGATTGTTCATGTCCAAAACTCTTCGGAAGTCTTCTTGCTTTTCGTCATCCGAAGAATCTTTATGCCTGCTGTCAAAAATTGTAGAGATAGAGTCCCTATCGACTCCCCAAGACGTGTAACTACTTGATCTAGCTGAACTATCGTCGGAAAAATAATCTGAATCGGTGACGCTATCAAATGCTTCCTGCGAAAGGTTGGGGTTAGTTAATATGGCCGTCTGCTTGTTTTCCAACTGAATAGCGCCAAATACCTTATCACCGTATCTATCTTCAGCGGAGTTTTCGTGCATGTCGCGAAACTTATCTAAAGCTTTTCCTAAGAAGTCTCCCGTAAGTCCGTCGGCACTCAGATCAATCGAACTAAGAATGCCAGGCTTTGCTAAGACAGCTTCCTGTGAGTCTACGTCACCCTCCGTTGCCATAGTTCTCACCGAGCTGGCGAGAGAGCCGTGAGAGCTATAGTCATTAATGCGATTTCCATCACCTACGTGATCCCTAAACAAGGATACTATTTCGCTTTTATTCCTATTTCTAGTGTCGGAGTCCACTAATGCGTCAGTTGCCAGCCATCGCTTGACCCTGAAGTCGTCGGATTTATAATCAGAAAACTCTTTATCTTTATATTGGGCGTCAATTACTTCGACGTGACCGCTGGTGATATCTCCGGCGGTTTTTCTCACTGAACTATCAAAAAGAAAACTACTGGCAGACATTCTTCCGTCAGCTAATCTCTCGGTCATTTGCTTTTCAGCTACAAGTGGGTGCTTGGCCGCAGCTTCTTGAACTTTTGCCGCACGTCGCTTAAGGCCGGCTTCAACTACGGAAATATCCGCATTTTTGTGCTGCAATGCTTCTATAGACAATGCTTGATTTTTATTTTTACCTACAATATCAGACAGAACTGAAGGTGGTACGTTTTGCACGCTATTGATCATGTATTTTGTGGAATCAGATTTCTTATCCCTTTTAGACCAGTAATCTTCTATCAAGCTAGCTGGGGCTTTTGATGTCTGAATTACGGCTTTTTGGTCTGCTTGGCGACCTTTTTCGTAAATCTTTGTCAGTGTCTGCTCAGATACGTTTGGATTTCCGACTAGCGCCTGAAGTGTCGACGTTCCGTAATAACTACTCCCGCTGAGCATATCTGGGCTTTCTGGGTCAAAATCAGATATCAACCTATCAACAGTTTCTTGAGGTAGAACTGGGCTGGAAATGGCTTCGACTCTATGTTTCGCATCGTAACTGGTTGCACTTAAAGCCACTTTGCTTGCTAGATCCGGCGATACGTTATCGTGACTGAATACGGATCTAGCTATTCCATCATTATAATAGCCACCATCGGCATCCTTATGATGTTCAAATAATTGCTCAATCTGCGTAGATGTTAGGTTTTTATTCCTAGATATGAGATTTGATGCTGCGCTAAGAACATCATCCTTGACCATACCGTATGGTTGATCAACTCCGGTGAGAATACCAACAGTTTTATCTAGTTCTTCGGGGGAGTGCTCTGCTCTTATTATGCCACCCAGGAATAATGAATCTATCTTCTTGACATGCTTATTGCTTGCTATTTGCCCGGCATTAAGATTGCCAGCTTGCGGCTCCGGCATAGGACGGGATGCCAACACGTTATGTAAAAAAGAAGATGGTAGGGCGTACTTAGGAACTGAATTCATTTCAGGGTCATTAAGGGCCTTATCGGTAATATCCTTCAGTAAATCAACAGATACACCTCCAACCTTAGAAGCTGTTATGTGGGCGTCGTTATCTCTAGAAGTAGAATCCTTCCAAACTCTTTTAATGAAGTCTTCGGCGTCGGCAGATGATGCCTTACTACTACTAAAAATTGAATCAAATGCCGTGTCGCCTCGATAACCTAGACTTTCAGTTCCATCTTGGGCCTGATCTTGGGGCATCATATGACTATACAGCTTAGATAAATGGTCGGTATTGACATTCGGGTGACTAGCTAGCTTACTAATGTGCTCCCGGTCTGAATAATCCCAGTCACCGAAAGGCGTCTGCATCTTACTCTGAACCACGCCGTGCAAGTGGTCGGACTGGGAATCGGAATCGTCCAGTATCTGATCAACGTCAAAATTATCACTCATATCAGGCATCATCTTCTCCATACTTCAAAAGATATAATAACTGCCTACCAAAATCTGGGCAGCTGGTGCCGGTGAAATCGACGGCATCTATTTTCTTGTCCGAGTGTCTGCTATTAGTCGACTCGCTATCCCTTTTTTTCTTATGCACCTTGGCTATTGACTTATGGACCCTGCTATCCATCTTCTGTGGAGCAGGTTTTTTATATGATTTGGTAGCCCTAGGTGTTATTGGCAAAGGCCTTTCGATATCGGCCTTGTTCTTGATTTTTATCTTGCCAGATCCTAGTGCTGACATCAAGCCCATTTTCTCATCTTCGGGTAGTATCTTGCCATTCAATAGAGCTGTTTTTCCGTCGGTCGTTATCTCGACGATATCGCCATTCTCCAGCGAATACCTTAGGATGCCTGGTGTTGCTCCGTCCGGGGTTTTCATAGTCAGGTGGTGTGACTTATCGACAATAAATTTTAATCTGGAAAAGTCCCCGCCAGCCATGCGCGACAATTTACCGTCGGTGTTATCTAAAACCCAGTCGATGTTAATTCCATCCGTCCTGATTTCGGCCAGAGGTAATTCACTGTATGATGACATTATTACGTGCAATTCCATTACTCAGCTACCACCTTTCTTTTTGGGTAAATCAAGTCATGCAACTGACTTAACGACTTACCGGACACTTGACTCTGAATGACTTTCAATCTTTTCAGAGCCTCTTTGATTTTATCTTTATCTACCCCAGCGTGATTCATCTGAGCAATCAAGTCTCTTGAATTTAATTGAGCCAGCCACTGTACGGCATTGATGTGCATGAGATCTCCACCCATACCCTCTTCAACTTGTCCCAGGCCGTTTTGGAAATCTTCGAAATGACTTGGATACACAGCCGTATCTCCGTCGTACTTGAGAGAATCGTCGTTGTCGATATTAACTATCTTGCCGTTTCTCCCCAGCATACTTCCGTAGTGCCTATCGTGGTCGCCATCTAGTATCATATCCATGACCGCCAATTTATGGGCTGAGCCATCGTTGCGACCATTCTTGACTGTGGCACCCCAAGATGAGTCGTACGGTGTATGAGAGCCTTCTTGGTACTCCATGGCCTGTATGTTCTCGTGAGTGCTACCTTGACTTGAATGGCTGAAGTAGTTCGTTACCGGGACGTGATC
>QMTT01000028.1 GCA_003663565.1 Thermoplasmata archaeon | reverse complement strand
TGTAAAAGTCACTATTTTATGGAAGTAAGGTACTCTCTATTCGCATAAGTTCTACACCAGTAGATCTGTCTCCTACGATAACTCCTTTCGAGTTTGCTATTATTCCAGAGCCAACGAACGGTGTTCCTCTGTTAACAGTTCCAACATCTATTGTTCTATCTTCCCCAAAAATCTCTTTAAGCAGTTTTTCTTCATTATCTGAAAGATCTGGATGGCATAATATTCCATACTTATTTATGACTGCTGACATTCCAACAAGGCCTGAATCTCCTATAGTTCCCCTGTAAACCTTTACTTTCAGCACATCTTCGAGGACATTCACAGTTTCTTCATCAAGTTCTGGATCTACAAGGGCTGCCTTGTCATCCACCAAGACTACGTTTCCTACGGCGTTTTCCTTTCCAGGAGCAACAGCAACCTCGAGCCCTATCTCCTCAAGAATCTTAAGCTCGTCTTCGTATATGATATTTGATACTACAATCCCTTTAGAATTCAAAACGAGAAGAGATCCTACAAGGCTTGTTCCTCCTATGGTAATCTCGATGACATCTACATCTAGAGCCTCCTTTGCCTTTTTTATAGTCTCTAGTGGAACACCTCTCGCTACGATTAGCCATTCATCATTTGCCTTCCCAAAGATTCCTAAGAATGGATTTTTGTGAAAATTAAGAAGTGTAATCTTCCCCATGAAACTATCTACTCCTCTTCTTTGTTACTATTTTCTTCAACCTTTTCAGGCTCTTTAGGAGTTTCTTTTTCTTCTTCTACAAGCTTCTCCTTCTCTATTTTCTCCTCAGCTTCAGCTGCTTCAGCAGCTATTTGCTGTTGGTCTCTTACATAGTCCTCATAGAGTTTGACTTCAACGGTACCATCGTCTAGTTTCCTTGCGAACACTCTTATTCTTGCAGGTGGTTTTTCAGCACCTCTTTGCCATATGAACTCATTTAATCTTGGGTCTATCCAAATGAGCTCTTCCTTTGTCTTCATATGACGTGCTATAAATTCTCTTACAAGCTTTGCAGCCTTTTTAGCCCTTTTGTATCTTGGAGCGGCTTTTGCCTTACGTAATGGAATCGTGTAAACGCGTTCCAAGACTGTCAAGGAAAATCACCTCTTATTCTTAAGCTTACTTCTTCTCCAATGTCTCATTGCTGGGGAGAGTGTCACTTTTCTGTTCGTTTTCAGTATTACCCATACGGGAGGTCTCCTGTTTTGTTTCATAAACTTCAAGAGCCTTAACTTCCTCGAGACATGTTTATAGTGTGCCATGGAATCACCCTACTTAGTTTTACATCTTTATTCTGAAGTCCTTCTTAGTTCTTTCATGTAACTGAGCAAGTAGTTCTTTGAGAGTCTCATCAGTTACTTTTCCCCTTATTCTTCCAGACTGGTAGAGAGATATTAAGTAGTCCTCTACTAGTCTTGCGATCTCAGGTCTTACAAGTTTTACTCTTGCGAGTCTATCCTTAGCTTCCGTAGTGAGTATCCTTGAAAGTATTGTCCTTCTAAGTACTTCCTCTTGTGCTTCTCTTGCCTCCTCAATTTTTTGGTCAATTTGAGCCTCTTGTAATCTCTTCTGTAGTTCTAAAAGCTTTCTTTTTCTTATTTCTTCAAGTTCTTTGTCATCAACATTCATTTTTATCACGTAATCTTCATCACGTGTTATAAGGATATTATCAGTAATAGAGTTTTATTTCCGGTATTTTCTCTGCAACTTCTGCAGCAACCTCTTTAGCTATTCTATCAAGAAGAGACTGACCCTTTGGTGATATTACTCTGCCTTTGGGAGTCTTTATGATAAGTCCTGCAGCTTCTAGTTGCTGAAGGATCTTCCTTGCTATTGACCTACTACCTTTTCTCGTATGTGGTGGCTTAACACCACGTCTTCTCTTACCCCCATAAAGTGCTGCAAGTCTTGAGACTCCTATGGGATATCTCATGTAGACTTTTCTAAGTACAGATGCTGCTCTCACGTACCACCAGTCTTCTTTCTGAGGGGGCCTCTCTTTATGCACTCCTGTCTTTGCGTACTTTGCCCACTCGGGAGGTTTTATCTCTTCGAACTTTTTCAGCTCCTCAGCAAGTCTTTCTATGAGCTTATATGCAGGCACGTCATATACAGTAACCATAAGATTCACCTGAGACCCGATGCTCGTGTCTGAATTGAAAACAATGAGGTCTCTTTAATAATTTTTTCAGTATAAGTCACATGTTGTTTTGACGCATTCTCGAGGGTATAATAAAGGGATATGCACTTTGGAGGGACACAAAACTGGTGCGGGCGCCGGGATTCGAACCCGGGCTACGGGCTTGGAGGGCCCGTGTCCTACCAGCTAGACCACGCCCGCATGTGAGTTATAAATATCTAAATTCCTTTCATGACTTTAAATTTTACTTTGAAGATCCTCAGGGAGGGGAGCCTCTGATTAGAAGGGAAGTAACTAGATGAGGAGGTTCTCCTTAGGGCCCTCAACTAACCGCTATCTAAAAATATTTTTATAGAGAATTATAAAAATTTGCTGGCAAAGTTAAGACCTTGAACTGTTATCATTAGGGAGGATGGTTATGATACGTTCAAAGTTAATTAGGGATCCAATTCACAATTACATAGAGATCTATCACGAGGAGATCCCCATAGTAGACCATCCATTGGTCCAGAGGCTTAGACATATTAGACAACTTCAGACAACATACTTGACGTATGTAGGTGGCGAGCATTCTCGCTTTCAGCATTCACTAGGCGTTATGCACCTCGCTACGGAGTTCTCAAGTCATCTAGGAAACGATAAGGATATGATTCGTACTACGAGACTCCTAGGACTCCTTCATGATATCGGTCATGGACCATATAGCCATACTTTCGATGATGCAATTATCCAAAAGAGTAGTGAACTAAAGCAGAAAGGAATAAGATCTCATGAGGACTTAGGTCTCATGCTTATAAAGAACTCAGAGATCAGAGATTATCTAGAAGATCTTGGAGTATATGACATGTTCATGCGCATAGCTCATAATAATATAGAGGAGATCCCAAGAGATTTAAGACCGTATCACTACGTTGTTAAGAATTGGATATACCCCGCAGATATAATGGACTTTCTCATGAGAGATGCGTACTACACAGGGACCAAGGAATATGGGTTTGTCGACTATTACAGGCTAATAAAGTTCTCTGAAATCGTTGATGGGGAGATTGCAATTGCTGAACAGGCAATAAGTACCCTTAGAAATTTCCTCATGGCAAGATCATATATGTTTTCTAGTGTTTACTTCCATCCAACATGTCGTGCTACGGATTTCATTGTCGTAGACATGCTTTTCGAAGCAAACAAGTACTATGACTTCGAGGGAATAATACTTAAGGCTATTCAAGGGGATTACGAGGACTTTCTTATGTTGACAGATGAATCCGTGGTGTATCTCATATTAAGAGATGGCAAGAACACAAGGGACAAGCACTTGAAAAAGGCATACGAATATGCATCTATGCTTGTAAGAAGAATCATCCCATGGAAGATGATATATTTTATAGATATCCCATTCAGGGGCGAAGATGCAGCAGTAAGCTACAAGTACTTCGACGTGAGGAAACACATAGAAGAGGTTAAAGCAGAAGTTATGCCAAAGCTTGAAGACCTTGGAGTGTCAGAGGAGGACCTTGTCTTTGACCATACTAAGTACAAGTATCTGCCAGATAATCCACGGGAAGTCAAAGGAACCATTGCTGTTAAGACGAGAAATGGAGAGTTACATGAGGTTCCAATCGTTAAAATAGCCGAGGGATACCCTCTTTATACGATAACGATAAGAGTATATGTGTCTAAGAAACATAGGGAACACTTTGACACAATAAAAAGGACATTAAAGGAAGCCTTTGAGAAGCTTAAGAGTACTAGTATTGGGGTTACGATGTGAGCAATAGTGACTCCATTTGCAACTAATATTACTGCCATAGTAAGAGAGGATGAGAAGATATTTATTACTGGGTGTTCTTAGATGGAACTTTCAGTAATAATTCTGCATTATAACGAAGAAGAGAGAATAAAGAAGTATTATGACAAATATTTTAAGCTGGTTGACGCACTTAAAAACCTCGTTAATGATTTTGAAGTGATTTTAGAGGAAGATGGCTCAAGGGACAATACTAAAAACCTACTAAGGGAAATAGCATCTAAAGATGGACATTTTGTTTTAATAACACACGAGAAAAAACTTGGAAAGGGAGGAGGACTCATAAAAGCTCTTGAGGTATCTAAGGGAAAGTACCTGATAATGTTAGATGCGGACTTTCCAGTACCTTTCGAAACTATAGAAAACGTATATGACTATTTAAGGAGGGGTTATGATATCGTTATACCCAGTAGAAGACATCCAAAATCAAGGACGAGAATTCCAACACTTAGGAGAGTATTCAGTTTCCTATTTAATGTCTTTGTGAGAATACTTTTCAAGATAAACGTTAGGGATACTCAAGTAGGTGTAAAAGGTTTCAGAAGAAATGTTCTTGAAGAATGTCTTCCGAGGTATCTTACGGGGCTTTCAATGGACGTTGAAATAATAGTAAGAGCTTGGAGAAGGGGTTATAGGATATTGGAAATACCTACTGTTTATGTGCATGGGGAGGGGGAGCACGTCAATGTTTTAAGAGACGCTTTTAGGATGGGAGTTGATGTGCTGAAACTTTGGGCAAGCTTAAGAAAAGAGAAGTCCTAAAAATTAGTGATAATGGAGGATTTAAGATGGTAGCAATTCACAAATGTCATCACGAAAATACAAAGGAAGAAAGAGCATTCAAGAGGTTTTTTTACTACAGTCTTAACGCTATAATAACGATAATGGCAATATACTATATTGTTAGGCTTTTTTGGGGAAACGTGAGACTCATAACAGCCTATAGTGCTAAAGACATAGCTCTTATTCTAGCCTCAATGGTACTAATAGACGTCATATCTGCACTTAGAATAAGAATATTGTTTGGAAAGCCTCTAAAGTATGCAGAAGCGTTCTTCTTACACTTGTATGGTCTCATACTTTCAGACGTAACTCCTGGTAGGATAGGGTATGCAATAATACTTAAGGAGTTATCGAGGCGCACAAGAAAAACCCTAGGAGAAGCATTTTCAAAGTTCATATTTATAAATGCTATGGATACAGGAATAAAACTTGTAATGCTAGTTATTGCTGTGATATTTCTCGTGAACTACATAGCCTATGGGAACTACGTTATTGTGATGCTTGTTTTTGGAATATTGAGCTTTAGTGCACTTGTGGTTTTATACTATCTCCTTTCTAGGGATAACAAAATTAAAAGAGCTCTTATAAGGAAGTTCGGTGGATATGAAATAATAAGAGATCTCTTGGGGTACTCAACAAGCGGATCCTCAGACAACAATGTGATCTTGAATGTGCTATTAAGTGCTGCCATATTCGGCCTTTCAGTAACAAGCTTTTATCTCTTTTCAAGGCCATTTAATTACACGTTCTTTGAGGCATTCTTTGTTTATATATTTGTAGCACTTTCTGCTGGTATTCCAGCGGGAATAGGTGGAATAGGCGTACAGGAGGGAACATGTGTTCTCCTAAGCTCCCTTCTAGGAAAACCATATGAAGGTTCTGTTTTGGCTGTGATGTACCGTGTGCTTTCGATGATATGGCACTCTTTTGGACTTGCCTATGTCTTCCTATATGAAGAAGAGAGTTCCCTCTAGTTTAAGATAAAGCTTATGAACTCAACGCTTATTTATGGTATGAATAGAGCTCATGGGCCCGTGGTCTAGCCTGGTTATGACGCCGCGCTCACAACGCGGAGGTCCCCGGTTCGAATCCGGGCGGGCCCACCAAAGATGTTAAAAATACCTTACTAATGAAATTTAGGAAGTAATCTGTTCTCTTTAATTTGTGGAAGGAGTCCTATCAAGGCTTGATAATCTTCAACAAGATGACATACCCCGTGCTAAAGTGTGTGGATTTTTTGTGGGGAGGTTTGTAGTCTTTTAGGATGGTGGCTGTGGGGTGTGTTAGTATTTATGGCCTTATGCTTTTTTGTAAATATTCAAACAACCTATAACGTCTGTGTTCATGATTTGGTTTTATTTTGGATCCTGTAATCCTCTTCTCGTGGTAGGCTTTAACGAATAACACACTTTTCTGCTATCTGATCCCACATTGAAATACAAGACCTTCCCAACAGCGTTTTGTAAGTGAAGAGTTTTCAACATAAGGTGAAGGAAAAATGAAATTCCTCTAGATTATATTATTGGAGTTAGAGGAGAGTATAGATATGTTTCCTTCTTCAGGACTATTTCGTTAGATAAGTACAATGGTATTTTTGGTAATCCTGGAAACGAGACATTTAAATGAGGGGGAGGAATAGAATATTAAGTGAACTGCCTCGATGACGGCAAAATAGCCATCAGAGGCAAGAGGATAGTGCTAATCTCCCGTAAGGCCGCCTCCGTGCTGCCCGTCAATGTCGCCCCCAATGACGTGCTGATTATAATGAGGCACGGGAGGGGGAAGCCCGCGCCCATTGCTAAAGTTTTCGTAGTTGCTCAAATATAGGACGCGGGCGACCACAAAGAGGCAGTTAAGGTTATCTTCCAGGTCTTTGACCCTATCTTTGTTTTAATAAAGAGTATCTTCCCCGATTTTACGTCCATTTTAGTAGTACACTCATAGCCTAAGTCCCTTAGGACTCCAAAAAGAAGGCCATAGACATAGGTAATAAGTAATGGTAGGATCTCGATGTAAGGCTCCTCTTTTTTCAATTCAATCAATATCGTATCGTCCGTAGTGGTTACGTCACTTCTCGGAATATTTTTCACGAATGCTAGGACTGTTAGAATGAACTCTATAACCCCCTTAATGTTGCCATTTTCAAGAGAGCTCCTAAGAGATTCTCCATACTTGTCAGCGATCCAATAACCGCTCTCCTCTCCAAGAGCAAACATGACATTATATGCTGTTTTACCCATGTACTTTTGCATTTTCTTAAGGGTTCTGATGTATCTCATTAGGCTTTTCATGACTATGGGTTCCTCTGCGGTTTCTATAGTAAAGTCAAAGAAAGTAGTTATCACGTAGTAAGACCCGTATTTCTTGTAATTTATTATCTCCCATGATACGCCAGGAATACTTCCTAAGATTTTCTTTATTTCTTCTTGTTTCCTTTTTAATTCATTTTCACTCTCAACACTTATTACGGCATATGCTGTGTGCCTTTTTTCTTCATTTTGAGAGATATCTATTTGAATTTTTGGTGGAATCCCAAGCTCTCTTAGAAGGATTACAAAAAACTCACTTATTGTATCCTCATCTGCAGTTATCTTTAACATCATACTTGGTTTTCTCGAGATTAATGGAATGTTAACCCTCCGAACCATTTAAATCGCCCTAGATAAGATTTAATTATTCCTAATAAAAAGCTATTAGGAATAGTGCCTTATAAGCTTTTTATTTTTAGTTTATTTTTGATATATTATTTTTTGATATGTTATAACAAGGGGATTCAGCCTACATAGGCATCAATGCCCATGTAGGCCTTGGGGCACATCAACCTCAGCCCCCTCAGGGTTCATCGAGGGCATATCATTGGCCTCGCTCCCATTCAGGGTAATCCCACTCCCCCTCAAGGATTGGA
>QMTT01000027.1 GCA_003663565.1 Thermoplasmata archaeon | reverse complement strand
TGGCAGTAATAATCTTATTGGGGTTGAGGTAGATATTTGGATTCTAAATAAAACTAAAGAACTTATTGGTCCCGTAATTAAATATAAGCTCATAGATCCAGCAAAGATCATAAATGGGGGACTAGAGGTAATCTCGGTCGAAGTTAATAAGAGTAGCACAGAGGAGACTATGAAAGAGACTACGAGGATCAGTCCAAAAGAGGGGGACATTATTGAGGCCTACTGGAAACTAGAAAAGAGGATAACTCCAGAGGATATTGCCAGAGAACTAAGCTTTAAGGGCTTAAATAACTGGATAAGGTGGAACAATGGCCTAGTTTATATTAAGACGCCAATACTTCTTGTTGATAATAAGAAAAACGATCTCAAATTAGGGGCTCATATTACGATAACGTGCGATATTGGAGCTCAAGAAGAAACAACGATAGAGGGATCTCTTGGCATAGGAAGTAAGGTCTTGGAAGAAATCTCTAGTGGAAAAGCGTTGCCAGAGCTAGGGATAATCCTATATAAGGGAGTTAAGACAATATCCAAAAAGGCAGCGGGTGGAGGGATCACAGCATATCTACTACCTGGAGAGCGCTGTTATGTTTACACCTGGACAAGACCGTATTTCGAATATTATCGCTGGTATGTTGATGGATATCCGACGGAGAAGGAGATGTTTAAATCATACGTTTCAGATTTTCTAATGAAGGACTACAATACTATTCTCGTAGAGTATTCTAAAGGTGACATTCCCAAAACTATTGAAAATGTTATTACAGGATCTACAGAGTTAAAGGAGTATCCAGAACTCTTAAGAACTGGAGATCACATCAACTCTTGGGAGATTATTGGAGTTACCTATGACACGGGGATTGTAGGAAGCTTTGATTTTGGAACACTTGTAAGTGCTGTGATCTCTGTGGTGGCGTATTCTATAGATCCAGCCCTTGGGATCATAGTGAGCGCCATCCCAATATCTGTGACGTATAGCCTAGATGCTGCAATAGGATCAATATTCACTATCGCTAACAATGGCGATGGGAGTATTATTGACGGAACCCCTGATCCAGGCTGTATGAACTACTCCATAGGTATTTTCTACGCTACTACGATCCTGGAGTACAGGAAGGATCCTCCTTGGTGGATGTTCTGGAAGGGGCCCTATTATTATAAAATACCCATGGGAAAAATAGTCATAAGACCTAAAACTTCCTAACCCATTTTTCTCTCAGCAGGAAGTAGAGCTTATTACACAATTGTAGGACTTTCTGTCCGCGTAAATATTTCCCGTGTTAGAAATGTTTATGCGCTGTTTTCAAGTAGCTCCTTGATACTCTCTGGATTGCCGTATGTGTATATGTTTGCGTATAGCACATTACAAAACGTTGCTAAGAAAGCCATGTATTTCAATGTGGGGATGAATTGAGGAAAGAGGTTAGCCAAGTTCCTGCGAGGGATAAAGAATAAGGGGGTGCTGGCACACCCCGTGCTTCTACGGGTCTCTTCCGTAGAAGCACAAACCTCCCCACTAGGAATCCTCGCACTTCAGTGTGTGGAGGAGGTCAAGTTAGGTTTAAATTTGCTAAATAAGATATTTTGGATCATATGAAAGCAACGAGCAGAATAGCACAGATATCTAGATTTTATGCAAGCTACCTTGCATATCTCTTTATGATATTTTCGATCGAACTTTCGTATATAACTGGGATTTCGTATGTTGGAATTGCTATCATAATGGTTTCCCTTCTTGGGGCCATTGAAGTTTTTAAGCTTTTTTCGATGATAGCGCTTATTTTAAAAGACGACTCTATAGTCAAAAACTACAGATTATCGTTGATGTTTATTTTTCCAAGTATAGTCTTAGGAGCTGTTGGAGTTTCTGTGAGTATTAAATTGATGAGTCTATCGCTTGCAATATTCTCAACGGTAGTTCCTTATCTTCTCTCTCTTTTAGGAACTTACTTATTCAGAGAGTCCTGCATTATAATATCTAAGAATTTAGGATTATATAGTATGAAAACCCTTGGAGATACCTCTTTGATAGTGGCTCTAATATACCCTGTGTATTTTTTAATTCCAGTACCTTATTCATTGGTATTTTTAAGTATTATCTATGTGGTGCTTGCTTCTATTGCATATAAAGCGTTTAAGTCTTTGGAAGGGCTCATAGGTGGTCATACATGAGCTCTATGAAGGTATCAAATGTTCTCCCAGAAACAGATGTGCGTATGTATATTAACTTCCCATAAAGTAGCTTCTTTATGAGCTCTAACCTGTTTTCAATTTTCATGAGCTCTTCATATGCTTTTTCTATAGTTACTTCTTTAAATCTTATTTTTCCTCCAGGTCTTAGTTGTGCGACCTTTGGAATGTCCGCGGTTATAACAACTCCTATTCTTGCATATCCCCCAGTTGTCTGTCTATCTGCTAACATTATTATGGGTTGACCGTTTCCTGGTACTTGTACAGTTCCTAATGGAACTACATCTGTTATTATGTCTGGCCCTCTTTTAGAGTGTTCTATTTTTGGCCCTTTTAGTCTGTATCCCATCCTGTCGGACTCAGGAGTGACCGTGTACTCTGAAGAAAAAAACGTCTTTATTCCATTTTCAGTGAAATGATCATCATCTGGTCCGAGGATAATTCTTGCTTCGACACTATTAGAATATTTAGGTATAAGACTTCTTGGTATATAATCGAGCCTTGGGAGATTGTAGTGACTTCCTAATGGAATTCTGTCTCCAGACTTTAGTTTGTCTCCGATGTTTGCTCTTAGATATGTAGATCTGCTACCTAGGATGGGTTCAGTATTTATTCCCCCAGAGAATGCTATATATCCATACGACCCTGAAGATATAGTTCCTATTTCGAGTACATCTCCGGAAGATGCTTTATATCTCTTCCATGGGTGTATATCCCTTCCGTTTAATTTTGCTCTCACGTCTCCAGCTATTGCAAAGTATGCATCACTGTGAAACTTTAATTTAGGACCCTTCATATAGAATTCTATCAAAGCACTATTTTCGTCGTTTCCTACAAGCATGTTCACGAGTCTCGCTGAAATAAAGTCCATTACACCTGAAACTGGAACACCATATTTTTGATATCCTTTCCTCCCAAGGTCTTGAATTGTTGAAAACAATCCAGGATCAAGTATTTCAATCATCTGGTTTCCTCCTTGAGCATCTTATAAAACTCATCTTCGTCTATTGGGATGAACTTCACATGATCTCCTGGAAGGAGAAGTGTTGGAGGATCTTTTTTTGGATCGAAAAGCTTAAGTGGGGTTCTACCTATTAGTCTCCACCCACCCGGGCTTTCTATAGGATATATTCCAGTTTGTTTTCCAGCGATTCCTACAGATCCTGCAGGAACTTTTTTCCTAGGATTCTCTAATCTTGGAGTGGCGATTCTTTCGTCGAGTCCTCCCATATATGCAAAGCCTGGTGTAAAACCTAACATGTATACCCTGTATGTAGGCTTGGAGTGAATTTCTATTACATCATCTTCTGTTAAGCCGTTATACTCTGCAACAAATCCCAAATCTGGACCAAACTCTCCTCCATAAGCTACTGGAACCTTGACAATCCTATGCTCTTTGCTTTCTTCAAGCTTTGTTTCTGAGATTATCTTTTTAATAGCCCCCACGAGCTCTCTATATTTTATTACTGTTGGATCGTAATAAACGCACACTGTCCTGTATGTCGGTACAACTTCTATAATGCCCTCTATGTTTGCCCTTTCAATTTTCTTAAAAATAGCAATGACAATATCGTTCACTTTTTCATCTATTTTTTCCTCAAAGAATATTCCTATGGCAGAGTCTCCAATGGGCTTTATGTTATAAGAACCTCCCCATTGGGACAACTTCAATTCCTTCCTCCTCCAATCTCTTTCTTATGTACTTAACAAGCTCTACAGCTTCAGGAGTGTCCCCATGTACACATATTGTGTCAGCTGTTATCTCTATCCATTCTCCGTCTATTGTCTTTACTTTGTGCTCCTCGACGATTCCTATGACTCTTCTCACGACCTCTTCCTTGTCGTGTATTACAGCACCAGGAATGCTTCTTGGGACTAAAGTGCCATCTTTTTTATATGCCCTGTCAGCAAATGCCTCTCTTGCAACCTTTAGACCCATGCTTTCTGCGAGTTCTATAACCTTAGATTCGGCAAGTGCGACGAATATTATGTTCTTGTCGAAGTCCAGAATACCCTCAATGACACCATATGCGAGTTCCTCATCAGAAACAAGAGCGTTGTATAATGCCCCATGAGGTTTTACATGCTGTAGTTCCATACCTTCAGCTCTTAGAAAAGCATATAGTGCCCCTATTTGATATAGAACATAATTTCTTGCTTCATTCCTTGATATCTTCATATACCTTCTACCAAAGCCCATGAGATCTGGATATCCTGGGTGTGCTCCAACCATAACTCCGTTTTCTTTCGCGATCCTAACAGTTTTCCTCATAACTAATGGATCTCCTGCATGGAATCCACAGGCAACGTTTGCAGACGTTATATACTTCATTACTTCCTCGTCCATTCCGAGCTTATACCTCCCAAAACTCTCACCAAGGTCGGAGTTAAGATCGACTTTCATGGAGCTAGTCACCTCAAAGTTTCTCCTTCATTAATATGCCATATCTTTTTCATACTTATCCTTTATTTTGAGGTTTCTAAGAGCATACCACATTGAGGCCTGATTGCTCGTTACTACAGGAATTCCCAAATCATTCTCAAGTTTATCTATGATTTCAATTGTTCTAAAGTTTGTACAGCTGATGACAGCCCATCAGCTTCTGGAGAATGCACTTCCAGCGCCAGCCTATAGGCTACCTCTGGAGTTTGTTTTCCAATCTCTGTGTTTTGTACTATTCCCAACCTCTTGATTGCAAGGACATCGAATCCGTTATCTTCAAGAAACCGCTTCTCTTTTTCATTGACGGAATCTATATATGGGGTTGCAATTACCAAAGATAATATAAATATAATATTCGATAATAGCGATTAGAAGGGGATACCTTGCTGGAAGAGTTCTTAAGAGATCTCTGGAAGACTTCTACGTCCTTGAAAGAAAAGGTAGTACTATAGTAGTGTTTAGCTACAGCAGCTACCTATCATAGTGCATTTGCATTTCTAACAAGTGTAGCTGTATCTGCAACTACAGGAGTAATGTGATAGATTGCTGCGTCTGCATGAAATGTGCTTGTAGGCACGTTCATGTATCCTGATACTGATTGCTGCTGTATTTTTGAGAACGAGATTTCCTTATGCATATATTCTTCATAAGCATTGAATGAGGTTTGATGCAACAACATCAATCGACCTTAAGTATTCTTTTGAGGTCTTTCAATATAGGAATCTTCTCTATCATATCCTCAGTTATGAGTTCCCATATAATTCCTTTGGGCTTTTCACGTTTTCTCTTAGTTTGAATAAGTCTAGTAGGTGTTATAATTATGTCAAGCACAATGTCGTGTTCTTCGTGTGGAAGCTCTTCACTAAGTACTTGTACGTCATGAACTGTTGTTATGACAGGAGTATCAGCTGAGATCTTCCCAAGCTCTCTAAGAATTCCATACTCGAGATCTCCATATCCACCTCCTTTTCCTATTCTGTTTCCATAGAAATCGACGACAACACTTCCAGTGATTATTAGATCTACTTTGGGGATTCTAGCTATTGGCACTTTTATTCCGTATTTAAATGCACCTCTTATTGTAGACGCAT
This sequence comes from Thermoplasmata archaeon, assembly GCA_003663565.1. Next base: position 1,936 of record QMTT01000027.1, on the reverse strand, counting down.
AATTATATTCACTTCTTGGTATCCTTGCAGGATCTAAAAGTAGAAATCCCTCTCTTAGCTTTGGAGTTGGCATTAGAACCTTTTTGCCTTCTGCAAGAGCCCTATATCTTATGTACTTCTGAGGAGAATCAGGATTTACCTTCACAGTTTTGGCCTTATTCCAAATATCTAGAGAAAACAGTCTTATTGCTGCCTTTTCAGCACTTTTGAAGTTTGGAATTCTTCCATAAACAGGTCTTGGAAAAACAGCTATGCCCTTCTCTTCAAGCTCTTTCCATATGCGTTCTCTCAGGGATTGTTTTAGTTCCTTTACGTCGATATCCATGGGATGTAAAGAGTGACTTAAAAGGGATATATTTTTTACGCATGAGCAATTATGAACTGAGGCGTTGTTAGACCCTTCTCTTATCGTGGGAAGTACAGATCGTATTTTGCATCAATCTGTGTTTCCTTAGGTTGAACCTTTTAAGCCAAAGATGTCCATCGTCGATTTATCTTCGCCCTTTGGAGCAATATTCTCTCGTCAATTTCTATAATGGTTTAAAGAATTAACAAAATATTTATGAAATCACCTACAAATACAAAAATCAAGCTTTAATTCGTATCTTTGTCCTTCGAGGTGTTAGCCGATGAAAAGGGAACCCAAAAAAGTGGGTACTTTAGGTGCAGTATTGATCTTCCTTCTTATTCTTGTAGTGATGCTTGTGGGTAAACTGGTGCTGAAGTTCGATACAGCGATACTTCTGATGTTCGTTTCCATGATCACTAGTGCCATATTCATATTCTACTATGGGTACGACTGGGACAAGATGTTCAAAGATGGCGTAGTTCCCATGACAAGTAGGGCAATGGGTGCAATGATAATATTGCTTACAGTTGGTATTCTTATAGCCATATGGATAATCTCAGGGACGATACCATATCTCATGTACATAGGACTTAAGTCTTTGTCGCCTAAGGTGTTCCTAGTAGCAGCGGCGATAATAACGAGTGTGTCTTCTCTGTTAACAGGAACTTCATGGGGGACTGGAGCAACGTTCGGTGTGGCTTTAATGGGAGTTGCTTATGGTCTAGGGGTTCCGCTACCTATAGCAGCTGGTGCTATAGTAGTTGGATCATATTTGGGAGACAAGATAAGCCCAGTATCTGACACAACAGTTCTAGCAGCAGCAGTTGCTGAAGTCGATGTGATAGATCACATAAAGTCCATGCTCTGGACAACAACACCAGGATACATACTCTCATTAATAGTATATGCAATCATAGGTGTGGGGGTTTCTGGAACAATAGATTATTCCCAGGTAAATTCCATATTGACTGCACTGCAGCAGAATTTCAAGCTCAATCCGGTGACGTTAATTCCACCCATATTGCTTCTAACATTAGCAGCGTTGAGGATCCCTACAATACCTGTGCTTTGGATTGCAATACTGACAGCAATACCTCTTGCCATGTGGCAAGGATATGACATAAGTACAATAGTTTCCGTAATGGCAAAGGGTCCAAAGATAGCTACAGGAGTTGAGGTCGTGGATAAGCTGCTCAATAGAGGAGGAGTTACCTTCATGGCAAGTGCTATGGCAGTAGTATTCTTTGCGTACATATTCGCAGGACAGCTCGAATATACAGGAGTTATTGACAGAATATCCCACGCACTTCGTGAGAAATTCATAAAGGATTCTCCTGGTAGGCTTGTATTTGCGACTTCGATTACAGGACTTGCTACAGGTCTCATGACAGGAAACTCATACCTCTCAGAGATTGTACCAGCAGTGACGTTTAAGGACTTATATGACAAGATGAAGATAAAGAGAACAGTATTGTCCCGTACATTAGAAGACTCAGGTACAGTTTGGGTTCCACTGATTCCATGGTCAGCTGCAGGAATATATTTTACGCAAATACTTGGCGTGCCAACAATTCAGTATGCTCCTTG
>QMTT01000026.1 GCA_003663565.1 Thermoplasmata archaeon | reverse complement strand
TTACCGTACGTGCTGAGAAGTTTACTCTCTTACCAGCTAAGTTTCCTCTGAATCTTCCTTCTTTACCGCTGAGCCTTTCCGTTATAGACTTAAGGTGCTTACCACCTCTGTGCTTTGCTTCTGGGACTCCTGGAAGTTTGTTATTTATGTAAGTAGTTACATGAAGCTGAAGCACGTCCCAAAGATCTTCAATGACGATCTGGGGAGAGCCTTGTATCTTATTGTCTAAGAGCTTATTATTTGCTGTTATTATTTGAACAAGCGCATGAGTGAGGTCATCTTCTGAGCGTTCTCCGCTTTCAAGTATTATTGATGGTCTAACAGTAACTGGTGGTACGGGTAGGACAGTTATTATCATCCACTCGGGTCTTGAGGCCTCAGGATCTAGGTCGTATAAGAACAACTCATCATCTGGTATGCGCTCAAATACTCTCCTCATGGCATCTGGAAGTATTCTGTGTCTCTCGTATAATTGTTCCCTCTTTGTCTTTGATATTATCTTTTCGACAAGAGCTCTTGCAGTAAGTGGCTCTTCGGACTCTCCAACGACTTCAAGTGTTATGCTGGACAACGTTCTTGAGATATCCCATCTGAAGTACTTATATGGTTTCTCAAGTTCCACATCAAGGCTTAATGGTTTACCACAATGAGGACATCTTGCAGGCTCTACTTTTGAGTAATATTTCATGCTCTTGGCTATTGAAGATGGCACATGGAGCTCTCCAAGGTTATCAACGAATATTCCGCTCCTATATGCATTTTCTGCTCCACCAACGTCTTCTAAAATAAGTTTGACTTCCTCATATTGATGAGCGAGAATGTCCCTGAAATTATTATCTTTTGAGGCCTCTGAGAGCTTCTTTAAGACTTTAACGAACCTCTCAATGAGTTTTATCTCTTCCTCATATATATTCTTTGCCTCGATAGGATCTACTCCTGGAATTGAAATTCTGCCTTCGAAGAGTTCGAACCTATCAACTTTTGTGGTGTTGTTTATAAAATAGTTACTTAGGTTTTCAAGTTTCTCGTAGATCTCTGAGGCCTTAACGACGAAGTCTATGAATTCTATAATAGTCTCGACATCTTCTATTCCCATGGCCTCAAATACCCTAAGGAAGTTCACAAGGTATTCGTCCTCAAGGCTCTCTATGATGGGTCTTATAGAAGGTGCGCCATGAAGGATCTGCTTTAGGTTTTCAAGGTCATCTCTGGTCACCAAGGAAAGTCTATAATGAAGTAGTTCTCTATCGTAATCCCTCATCTTCCAAAGGGAGTATCCCATCTCGTACACAACATAAAGGTCTCTCCTTCTGGCGACACCGTGTTGTACTATGGTTCTCAGAACTTTATTGTACATTCTTTTGTCCCATTTTGCCTCCTTAAGCATCTCTCTAAATTCTTCCTTTTCTTTGTTTGTTAACAGAGGCCTACTACAGTTTTCACATGTTATTCTCGCAATGCTATGAATGTCTTCAGCGTAGTTTACGTGATATACAGGATGTGCAAGTTCTATATGGCCGAAGTGTCCAGGACATTGCTTGCTAGGTTTTCCACAAGTCTTACATATAGCACCAGGTTCTATTACTCCAAGTCTAGGATCCATTAATCCTCCTGTCACGGGAAGTTTTGCGTTATCATACACTTCGGGTGTCTTGACCTCCATTACGGATATTTTCCTTACGATTTCGGGACTCATTATTCCAAATTTAATTGACTTTATCGTTTTAGGACGAAGTCTTAAGTTTACGGGTGATGATATCATAATCTCTCACCTACTCTTAATCTCGGGAATATTAACAGTGATTTCAATTCATCTAGCAATAGCTTGAACGCGTAGCTTACTTCTACGGGATATATTTCCTCTGTGTTACCACATACTCTACAGAATACTCTTGTGGTATTCCCGACCTTTTGTTCATCTGCTATGTTGCCACATCTTGCACAGACATATATCGTTGTCTTGTCAGACTCGTCTAGAAGTCTATCCTTAAGAGCCATTGCAGCACCGTGGCCTATGAGACAGTCCTTTTCCATCTCTCCAAACCTCAATCCACCATGTCTTGACTTACCTTCTGTAGGCTGCTTAGTGAGTATCTGAACTGGGCCGCGTGATCTTGCATGTATCTTGTCTTCAACGAGATGGTGAAGCCTCTGATAGTATATAACTCCCATATATATCTCTGCGAGGAATCTCTTTCCAGTGCGTCCGTCATATAGTACTTCGACACCTCTATATGAAAATCCAAGCTTCTTAAGCATCTCTCTAAGCCATTCCTCATTTGTTCCTGAGAAGGGTGTTCCATCTATTTCTTCTCCTATAAGGGCCCCTACTTTACCTGCAAGCATTTCAAGAATGTGTCCTATGGTCTTTCTTGATGGAATGGCATGAGGATTGAATATGACGTCTGGGACGATGCCATCCTCCGTGAATGGCATATCCTCCTCGGGAACTATTAGGCCTATGACTCCCTTCTGACCATGTCTGGATGCAAACTTGTCTCCGATTTCTGGAACCATATGACTACGTACTTTTACTCTGACAAGCATGTTCTTAATGTTTTCTGGACTTGGCATTACATATACGGTATCAACAACTCCGAATTCCTCTGGAGAGAGCTTTGTTGAGTTGTCGATTCTTCTTATACTTATTTGTTCTCCTCCGAATCTCTCAGGAGAGATTTTTCCTATAACAACATATGTTCCCTTTAGTCTTGCTCCAACGCGTGCTATACCATCTTCATCTAGTTTGCTATAGGCCTCTTCCTGTGGACGATAAATAAGCTGATAACGTCTGCGAACTTCATCGCTTATTGGATTTACTATTTCATCATTTGCTCCTGGTGCTCCATATGACATTTCTTCTGCCTCGTAAGTCCTGAATGATACTGATCTTGCAAGACCACGCTCTAGAGCTCCCTTGTTGAATATTATAGCGTCTTGCATGTTGTAACCCTCATAGCTTATTACTGCAACGACAAAGTTCTGGCCTGCAGGTCTTCTCTCGAACCCTATGTACTTTGACACAATACTTCTCACTATTGGCTTCTCTGGGTAGAACATGACATGTTGTTTGGTGTCTGGTCTATACTTGAAGTTTGCAAAGGAGAGCCCTATGGCCTGTCTCATCATGTTTGCTCCATAAACGTTTCTAGGCGAAGCGTTGTATTCTGGGAATGGTATGAGAGACGCTGAGAGTCCTAGTATAAGTAATGGGTCAACTTCTATGTGTGTGTGTTCATCAGTAAGATCCTCTGGATAAAGCGCCACATATAGGTTCTCTTCTTCGTCAGCATCAATGTATTCAATTATTCCGTTCTTCATGAGCTCTTTCCATGAGACTTTCTTCTCTCTTAGATCTCTTCTGACATTGTTCAGCTCTCTAAGGGCTAAGCTTCTAATTGAAATATCCTCTCTTGAGATATAATCAAGGATTATCTTTACTATGACATCTTTGTCGTGCTCTAGTTCATCTGCAAGTGGCTTAATCTTCGGGTTGCCAAAGAGTCTTATACGACTTAATATGCTCTCAAGGATATTCTTGAGGATCTCCTCAACTTGATCTCTCGTCTTTTCTAGCTCTTTTACATCCCATGGTATATGTAACGCTTCGAATGTCCTCAGACTATCGTCTATTACATCATTTGGTAGTATATAGGATACTATTCCCTCTAGGACAATTTCCTTAAAGAACATTCTTGCGTGGACATCGCTTGTGACCTTAAGCTTTTCTGGTTGTTGACTTATCTGCTTGTAGAGATCTTCTATAAGGGTTCTTCTCACAAGAGTGTTCACAGAGATTAGAGGTCTTCTTATACGGCCAGAATCTGCGAGTATATATATTTCGTCTGTTGCTTCATCGTATCTCACATTTATCTGTTCTATCTCGAAGTCCTTAAAACCCTTGACAAGTCTCTTTATATGGGTAAGGTAATGTCTTCTAAGGCTTTTGATTATCTTCAAGGTCTCACTTATTATTGCTCTCTTCCATCTCGTTATTATTGCATCATATGAATCAAGAAGAGCATTTATAAGTCCAAATAGCTCTGATATCCTTATATCTTCATTCTTCTCCGTGATTTCTATGAGTTTCATTATGGCATCATGGATCTCTTCACTGTTAGTGATTTCTCTTATCACATACGCCTTGAAGTACTGTCCAGAGCCTAATGCTTTGCGATAGTACTTTGCATACTCTGAAGAACCTGTTTCGAGGTTTTCATGTGGCCTTAGGACTCTCATTATGCTTTCAAGTACGACTTCTACAACTTTTTGTCTTTCTTCTTTTAGCATCTTGTAGGCTTCCTCTTTCGAGATGTCTCCTTTAGTATAAGCATCTAAGATCCTTATTACGGTTCTCGCAAAGATGAGGTCATAATATTCTGGACGCTCTGTACCGTTTATCACTAATATTACATCAACCAAAAAGCGTGAGAGAGCCTCCTTAGTCTGGCTTAATATAAAGCCAGCATCCCTTGAAAGCAATCTCCTAAGAGACTCTATGATCGTTGGATACTTATCAGCAAGACCCTCTGAGGAGATTATCTCCTCAAAATCTGCCTCAATAGCTTCTATGTTGTCATAGTTAACAACGACTTCTTGGATGATCTGTCTAATAACCTCTAATATTTCATCATTCTGTTTAGCCTCTTTTATCATTCCAAATATTAGGTTATTAATTGCAGCTATTACCTCTGATAAAGCTCTCTTTGAATACGATGTCTCTGATAGTTTAGAGACAGCTTCTAGTAACTCTCTTGTGAACTGAGCACCGACAACGTCGGATACTATTACTCTGATTGTATTCTCAAGATCTTCTGCAGAAGCAGAACCTTCAAGGACTTGCTCGAGTCTATCAAAGATTCTCGCTTTTACAAGGACATCACTCTTTATTTCTGAAATAACTTCTCTGAACCTCTCGAGATCTCCTGCAACGACACCCATTGGAAGGTTATTAGCATACACTGTTGGCATTGGGGTTTCTACAACAACGGGTCTAATACCAAGGAGTTTAAGCGCCCTGAACAGTACTCCTTTTCTTACATTTCTTGAGATGTCAGCACCTAAGGCTAAGTTTTTAACTAGACCACAGTTTTCACCTTCAGGAGTCTCGTTAGGACATAATCTTCCCCATTGTGTTGGGTGCAGTTCTCTTGCTTCGAAGTGTGGCTGATCACGCTTAAGCATGGATTTAACTCTTCTTAAAATTCCAAGCGTAGCAAGATATGATGTTCTCTCGACGATCTGTGAAACTCCTGTGCGCTTCCCAGGGAATGCCCCAGTACCCATATGATGAAGTATCTTTTGAGTAAATGCATTTGGATTCGTGAACTTTGCGAACTCTTGTGTTCTTAGGATCTTTTCATCAAGTATTTTAGCATCTTGGAACTTCTTCTCTATGTTCATGCTTAGGTCATTGATAAATGCCCTAAGAGCCTGTTTTACGACTTCGGTGAGTAGCTCTCTTGCAAGTTTTAGTCTCTTATTACTATAGTGATCTTTGTCATCCACGGGTATTTCCCTTGCAGTAAGCCTAAGAACACGTCTACCCATGTGTGCTAAGTATTTACCCTTTTCATGTCTTAGGATTCTCCTTAAGCTCTCTGAGCTTATCTCAACACCACGATGCATATATGCTGCAACGTCAGAGATATGTGCAAGGAACTCCCTGTCGAGGTAGTTGTTCACAGCTTCTATCCTTGCTTCAAGACTTTGTCCTCCAAAGTATTTCTCTGCAAGGAACCTTATAGCCTCATTAACATTGCGCACCTTAAGTTTCTCATTTACATACTCAAGGTTGAGATTTACTATAAGAGAGGTCTCAGGAGAATAAGCCATTAAATCATATATTTCCTTGTCTGTAAGTCCAAGAGCCTTAAGCATTACCATGAGTGGAATCTTACCTTTAAACTTTGACTTAGGCAATGTAACATAAAGCACCCCGTCTGGAGCTTTTTCTACAGAAATTCTGGCCTTATAGTCTTCCTTGTGAGAGTATACCTTAGCAACCTCGATCGTTTTGCCGGACTTCTTTTCTATCTCAACGAATATTCTATTTGGCGCAAGTTCTTCAGTTGGTATAAGTACCCTCTCAGAACCGTTGATTATGAAGTATCCTCCAGGGTCTTTGGGATCTTCCATAAAGTATTCGGCTAATATTCTCTCATAGAGTTCGTCAGGTATTGGTTCTTTAAGTTTACTTCCTGAAGGTAAGAGGTTACCCTCATTTATCTTAAGGAATTTCGTCACGTTGTCTTTATGAAGCCAACAAAGCTTTGATCTTAGCATTATGGGTATTTCTCCTATTGTTATTACGTTACCTTCTATGATCCTACCATCTGTGGTTTCTACGGGAATTGTATCTTCAAATCTCAGTTGATATTGGTCTGCAGTGCCCTCTTTTCTCATCTGCTTAAGATCCTCTAAGGAAATCTCTGGAGGTACAAAGTAAATTCTCACAATGGCTTTTATCGGAGATGAATAGGTAAGTTTTCTTATCCTACAGACCATGGGTATAGGAGGAACTGTAAGTATCTTGTCTGCAGATGATTCTCCGAAGTGATGTGCTTTATCATATCTTAATTTTTCACTAAGTTCTTGAAACATTGATTCTACACTCTTTCCAGTCTTATCTTTAAGAAACTTAGGAACCTTTGGGTTAAATGGATTATCTACCCATACATCTTCTATGAAGACATATATAGTGCCAGCACCCATTTTCTGCAGTGGAATTGCAATTACTCCGGGTTCGGGAGTCCTACTACCGATTCTTATGCTCTTTATAAGTCTCGGTAGGTTATCTATAAAGTCATTATATGAGTTCAACTGATGTTCTATGAGATTCTTCTGAGACAAATATGCCTCAACAAATTCTCTCATTTATATCACCCTTAAAGAAGCTTTAATAGTCAACATTACCCTCTTCTTCTGTGTATCCCATTTCCTCAAGAATCTCCAATGGGATTTCTTCCTCAATGGACTCCTCTTCGGCCCCTTCATACATCTCTTCTTCAGAAACCTTCTTATGTTTTCTAGAACCTGCTCTTTTAGGCTTCTTTTCCTTTTCTAGGTCAGGGACAACATACCTATAGGCTATGGAAACGCCACCTGTTGGGCTTTCCCTTATGATCATTATAATATCTCCGGGGTTTGCACCAATTATCTGAACGATGGGATCTGTAGATAAAATCTTCGGTAGTTGTTGGGGAATAATATTATATCTTTCAAGAACCTTTTTTGCCTCTTCTTCACTCAGCTTTATGTGAGTTGGAACATAATCATGCTCTAATATCCTTCTTTTAAGCTCTTCTGAGGATATCTTTGTTGTCATGAACGTCATCACCCTCTTATGAAATGTGTGATATACACCAAATGAAACAGGTTTATATAAATAACTTGGCACACAAACCCAAGCAATAGGAGGCTCATAGTATTAGCTGGCGGGCCCGCGGGGATTTGAACCCCGGACCACCTGGTTAAAAGCCAGGCGCTCTACCTAGCTGAGCTACGGGCCCATGTCAAGACCCACTCTGTAAAGGTCTAAGTAATCCAATTGCACATGATTTAAAAATCTAATCGTTTAGCAATGTTTATATTACCTTCTTGTTTATATATACTTCCGGGATTGCGAAGAAAAATTTTTATTAATCTCCTAAATCTAAAATTTGATGTAAATGCCGCCGTAGCTCAGTAGGTAGAGCACCCGGCTGTTAACCGGGTGGT
>QMTT01000025.1 GCA_003663565.1 Thermoplasmata archaeon | reverse complement strand
ATTAATAGGAAGACTCACCGAAAATTTAGTAGATGAGGGACCATTTGTGGACATAACTAGAACTCCTGATATCGTAAGGAAACAGCCAGAACTTGTTATTGATGAAGCTTATGCGTCGGAAGAACCAATTTATCATGCGATATTACCTGGTGGTCATGAACATAGAATCCTTATGGGCCTTCCTAGAGAAGCGTCAATATACGAAGCTGTATCACGCGTCGTTCCAGAAGTAAAGAACGTGGTCCTCACGCAGGGAGGTTGCTCTTGGCTTCATGCAGTGGTGTCTATAAGAAAACAGCATGAGGGGGATGGCAAAAATGCAATAATGGCGGCATTTGCTGGTCATCCCTCCCTTAAGCATGTGGTAGTAGTTGATGATGATATAGACGTAGAAAACCCAGAGGATGTTGAGTGGGCAATTGCTACGAGATTCCAAGCTGATAGAGGCCTTGTGATAATAAGAAATGCTAGAGGCTCCACATTGGATCCTAGTAGTGATAACGGCCTTATGACGAAGATGGGAATAGATGCCACAAAGCCTTTAGGTAAGGACAAGGACTTTAGGAACGTTTACAAGGACCTTTTATCGTAAAAATGACAAAACAAGTTTAGACTCTCTTTAGTAGGGGGTCAAAGAGATGTACCTCACTAAGGAAGAAGAGAAAGCATTAGATGGAGAATTTGGAGAGGCCATTGAGAAAGCTATGCAAATATTAGTTGCTCTTGGAGAGGTGTACGGTGCTGATAGGCTCATAAAGATTACATCAGCGCACATATCAGGGGTTTCATATAAGACAATTGGAGATGCTGGGTTACAATTTCTTAGGGACATGGCAAGGTTAGGAGCGAGGGTTTGCGTTAAGACTACTTTAAATCCATGCGGTATGGATGCCGTTGATTGGAGATCCCTTGGGATTGTAGATGAAGAGTTTGCAAGGAATCAAAAAGCAATAATAGAGAGTTACAAACAAATGGGTGTAGAAACAACGCTGACATGTACTCCATATTACCTCTCTAATAAGCCAGACTTTGGTGATCATATTGCATGGGCTGAGTCCTCTGCGGTGGTATATGCGAACTCTGTCATCGGTGCTAGGACAAACAGGGAAGGAGCTCCTTCAGCTCTTGCAGCAGCTATCGTTGGAAAGACTCCACGATATGGGTATCATCTAGAAGAAAATCGTAAAGCAACCGAGAAAATAATTGTGAACGCAGACCTCGAAGACCCTGCAGACTTCGGAGCCTTAGGCATATATGTAGCGAGGTTAGGGGTAAAAGTTCCTTATTTTATTCTTAAAGGAAAGGCGGTAAACCTGAGAATATATGCTAAATATCTAGGTGCAGCACTTGCAGCAGAGGGCTCCATTGCCATGATGCATATAGAAGAGTTTACACCAGAATGGGACAAATATGAACATGAATTTTTAGATAAGATTGTTATTGACAAAAAGGATCTTAAAGAAATCTACGAAGAAAAGAGTTGTGATGCTGAAGAGGAGCTTGTAGCATTAGGATGTCCTCACCTCTCTAAGGAAGAGCTGAAGGCACTCCTCAATTATAAACCTAAAAAGCCTACATGGATATCTATTGGTCTAGACATGTATGAAAAAAATAGAGATCTTGTGAGAACCTTAGAGAAAATCGGATATATTGTAGCTAAAGGGACTTGTTTTATCGTGTCTCCTATAGAAAATGCATTTCATATTACAGCTACAAACTCTGGAAAGGCTTCAAGATACTTGCCTAGTTTTTGTAAACAATGCGTCATTTTAAGGAGGACAGATGAACTCTTGGTGAGTTGTGATGAAAATACGAGCAAGAGCAATCTCTAAAGGAGTAGGTGAAGGTCCCCTATTGATTTCAGACAAACCTATATCATTTCTGGGAGATGTAGATCCAAGAACGGGAATCATAATAAACAAAGAAAACCCGTTGTATGGAAAAAAGATAACAGGGAAGGTTTTGGCATTTCCATGTGGAGTAGGAAGCACTGTGGGAAGCTATGTGATGTATCAAATGAGAAAAAATGGCACAGCTCCGGCAGCAATTATAAATGAGTCAGCAGAGACAATCATAATTGTTGGAGCTATAATTTCTAATATCCCGCTCGTCGATAGCGTTAGAATAACTGAACTTAAGGGCTTTAAATACGCTGTTGTAAATGCATATGAAGGATGGATAGAAGTCACTTAGGCTTCTTGCTTTCATGTATCAGGGGTTCTCAATAACATTGGGTTATGCGCAATTTTGCATCTTCAAGTATTTTTAGACTATGGACTTTATTATTAAAGAGTATCAGCCTTTGGGCTGAGTAGAACGGGGTTACCCTGAATGGGGCGAGGCCAATGATATGCTCCCGATGAACCCTGAGGGGGCTGAGGTTAATGTGCCCCAAGGCCTACATAGGCACTGATGCCTATGTAGGCTGAACTCCTTCTAATCATTTCTAACTCGAAGTCTTCATTAGGCATAGTATCACCTGTAGATATTTATTTTATGCATATATTGATTAATACTGTTCTTTTTAAGTCATTTAGCTATATATCTACCTAATATTAAACATTTTTGCTCCTAGAATTCTCAAAGAAGTCAAAAAGCTTTTTACTCTTGAACCCGAGCCCATCATGTGTTTTTGGAATTTTAGGAGGTTCCAACTTCTTGTATTCTAATCCATATTTTCTTACCAATGCCAGTGCACTTTCAGTGATCCTCGGAGCTATTAGTATTCCCCTGATATCCTTTTTAGTCATGTTTTTCATGGCTTCCACATATCTTCTAAGCTGACTCACAGACTGAAGACCTGCTGTAGCTCTTTTAAGTTCTATAACAACTAATTTGCCATCTTTATCCTCACCAAGGATGTCTATTATGCCAAACGGTGTTTGATATTCTAATTTCAGAACCTTAAATCCATCCTCAATGACATTAGGATTTCTATATATCATCTCAGCTAAATCACGTTCCGTTCCGGAAATCTCTAATGCATAAGGATCAATGGCATCATAAGTGACAATGAGATATAGATCCAAACATTCTACTATTATTATCTCATATGGACTATGCCTTACGCTTCTTATAATAAGTCTTCCATCCTTTTCATGCGTGTGAACCTTACTTCCAGGTGGTTGCCAGTTAACGGGTTCTCTTTTAATTTTCTTGTGAATTATGAGCGTTCCATCAGGTTTTATTATCACTAGACGATCTCCTGGCCCTATATCACTTAAAGCTCTTCCTTCATAGTGTATCACACAATTTGCTAGTATGATAACGATATCCCCCTTAGCTAAGGAACGCATTATGACATTACTTGCATCTTTCGCAGTAATGTTACTATAAACCTTCACTTTGGCCATGTTATCACTCACTTTCCTCAAAGTGTGAACTACCCCGCCCTGAAAAGGCGAGGTTTTGCAAGCAACAGCTTTATAAAGTAATGTTCTTTTGCACTTTGAATAATCTTCAATGGAATCTTCACGCTATTTTAGCCCAATATATTAAAGCTGAAACGTTTCCTAAACAACACTTCTATAAACTATTACATATTTGAAATACATAATGTTATACGCAAAGAGATTTCTGACCTCGTGAGAGCCTATGAACGACATTTACATATTTAACACGCTCACAGGAAGAAAAGAGCGCTTCGAGCCAATAGAGGAAGGTAGGGTTAAAATATATGTCTGTGGACCTACAGTATATGACGACGTTCATATAGGACACGCAAGGACGTTCATATTTTTTGATTTCATGAGGAAGTTCTTTGAGTATGTTGGCTATGACGTAAGATATGTTCTTAATATAACAGATGTAGATGACAAAATCATAAGATCTGCTCGTGAAAAGGGAGTATCGTCATTAGAGTACTCTGAAGAGTACACAAGGAGGTTCCTCGAGGATTATAAAGCACTTAAACTAAAACTCCCAGACGCATTTCCTCGTGTTACAAAACATATAGAAGAGATTATATGGTTTATAGAAAAGCTCATCGAGAAAGACTTTGCCTACGTCTCAAGTGATGGAATTTACTACAAGATTAGGGCATTCAAGGACTATGGTAAGCTTTCCAAAAGAAGTGTCGATGAAATGCTAGCAGGAGCGCGCATTGAGGTCTCTGAAGGAAAAAAGGATCCCTTAGACTTTGCGTTATGGAAGACCAGAAAGCCTGAAGAAGATATATATTGGGAATCACCGTGGGGTCCTGGAAGGCCAGGATGGCACATAGAATGTTCTGTGATGTCTATGAAGTACCTTGGAGAACAATTCGATATACATGGTGGGGGATCTGATTTGATATTCCCCCATCACGAAAATGAGATCGCTCAGTCAGAGGCACTAACAGGAAAAGTACCTGCAAAATACTGGGTTCATGTTGGAATGCTACAAATATCTGGCGAGAAGATGTCAAAGTCTCTTGGAAATATCATTAAAATTCGAGACATACTGAAGAAGTATACACCTGAAGTCGTTAAGTTTTATGTACTTAACGCACACTACAGAAAACCAGTAGAATACACTCCTGAGTCCTTAGAAGAGGCAAAAAAGGCACTTAATACCATAAAGAGGGCTTATGATGCTCTTGGAACAATGATTTCTTCAGGAGATTACACGTATTCATTTAGACTCTCGGATTACGAAGTTAAGATTCTTTATAGTCTAAAGGACGTTAAACAGCGCGTCATAGGTGCAATTAAGGATGACTTCAATACAAGAGAAGCACTTAAGAATCTTATGACTTTTTCAAAGAACATTTACCAGGATCTCTCGGAAGGAAAGTTGAAATCCCTCACGGTGGCCTTCCAGGTTAGGGAATTTATAGGGGACATTTCTAAGCTCTTTGGCATAATTGAAGAGAGACCTACTGAAGAAGACTCTGAAATACTTGCTAGAGTTCTTGAGGAAATATTAAAGCTTAGAGAAGAGTTTAGAAAAGTTAGGAACTGGGAGATCGCTGATGCTATAAGATCTGCCCTCAATAGGGCAGGCATACATGTGGACGACACGAGGAGAGGCCCTGTATGGAGGGTCATAAAATAAAAAGAGAAGACCTTTTATCATCACCTGTAAGAGACATAACAATCAGAGAAAGGATGAGTATTTCTGAGTTTATAGAATGCTTAGAGAATGTTGGAGGCTTCACTGCAAAAAAACTCTGGACCGCAGCTAAGATCTTAGAAGATATGTTAATGGATAAAGATGCTGTAGTATTCTTGTCATTTCCAGCAGCTATAATGGCAACAGGTATTCGAGGTGTGCTCGTTGACCTTGTAAAAAGAGGTTTTGTTGACGTCATTATAACCACATGTGGAACATTAGATCATGACATAGCAAGAACGCTATCAGAATACTTCGAAGGAGACTTCATGACAGATGATTCTCTTCTTAGAGATCTTGATATTCATAGGCTGGGAAGCGTCTTTGTTCCCATGGAATCCTATGGAAAGACTATCGAAAACTTCATGCGACCAATCCTTAAAGAACTGTACGAGGATGGTTGCAGATGTCTTTCCACGAGGGAGCTCTCATGGGAAATAGGTAAGAAGCTTAACTCAGAGAGATCGCTCCTAACACAGTGTTTCATAAAAAAAGTACCTATATATGTTCCTGGAATATCAGATGGGGCTGTTGGGAGCCAAATATGGCTTTTCAAAGAGACACACAGGGACTTTATAATTGATGTATTTAAAGATGAGGAGGAGCTTGCAGACATAATATTTGAGGCTAAAAAGACAGGAGCGCTCATGATAGGTGGGGGAATATCAAAACATCATACTATATGGTGGAACCAGTTTAGAGATGGCCTTGATTATGCTGTTTACATTACGACAGCTCCTGAATGGGATGGAAGCCTTTCTGGTGCAAGGATTAGAGAAGCAGTTTCATGGGGAAAAGTAAAACAACGTGCCAAGTACGTCACCGTTGAAGGAGAAGCTACAGTGATACTCCCACTATTGTATGCGTATGTTGTTGATAAGATCAAAGAGAGGAATATTAAAAACGTACTAGGAGGTGTGAATCGATGAGGATTCACATTGAATGGCTACAGGATGGTGCTAGGAACGCTGCTAGGCGTGATGACGTTATAGTAGTGATAGATGCATTGAGGTCTGCAGCTCTCATAGTGACTGCCCTTTCAAAGGGCATTGAAAAGGTATTTCTCACGGAGAACATACATGAAGCCCTAAAAATAAAGTCCATGTATGGAAACGATATGCTAATAGCGGGAGAAGGCGTCAGCATGCCTATAGAGGGTTTTGAGGTAGGAAACTCTCCTATAAAGCTTCTAAACGTTCTTGATAGGAGGAGACCAAAGTACATGGCAATAATAACGGAGGCCACTTCAGGAACTAGAACTGTCGATGCAATATTTTCAGAGAATTCAAGCGCTACAGTCTTCGTCGGCAGTCCATTAAATGCAAGCTCTGTAGCTAAAGTTGCAGAGGAATATGCTGAAAAGCTTGAAAAAGATATAACATTAGTTTGTTCTGGATACCTAGGAAAGGAATTTGCTCTTGAAGACTTTATGACTGCAGGACTAATTGCAAAGAGATTTAAAAATATAGAAAGCTATGATGATAACGTATTAGCTGCTATGATCATAGCAGAAATATTTGAGAAGGACAAGGATCACTACATGTTATATCAAGAGCAGTCAAAATCATACAAGAGACTTAGTAGTTTAGGATCCCAAGAGGACATAGAATACTGCCTGAGAGAGGACATATATGAGACTACGCCATATGCCGTTTATGAGGTAACTAGAGGAACACGGATAATATACTTCACGAGGTTTGAGTGATAGAGGGTGGCCTATGATAGACATAAACCTCTTAAGAACAAATCCAGAACTTGTAAAATGGAGCCAAAGAAAACGTGGAGAAGATGATAGCATCGTAGACAAAGTTCTCGAATATGACAAACTCTGGAGAGAAACTATACGAAAAATAAATGATCTAAGAAAAGAGAGAAACAAAAAAAGTGCAGAAGTTGCAAAACTTAAGAAAGAAGGAAAACTTGAGGATCTGGAGCGTATTAGAAAAGAAATGAAAGAACTTAACTCAAAGATCGAAGAACTAGAGAAAAAAGAAAAAGAATACAAAGAACTCAGGGATCGTTTATTGATGTCCATACCGAACATTGTTCATGAGACTGTACCAGATGGACTCTCAGAGGAGGACAACGTCCCCATACGATTTTGGGGGCACTTCAAGGTTTGGGAAGGATACCTTGATGTATTTAAGGAGCAACTTAAAGGACACAATGTAGATTATGAGATAATAAGTTGGAAACCTAAAAGCCACGTAGATTTGCTAGAGGAGTTAGACATAGGCGACACAAAGAGGGCTGCAAAGGTTGCAGGGTCCAGATTCTATTATCTTAAGAATGAACTTGCCTTACTTGATCTAGCCATAGCAATATTTGCCATAGAAGAACTTGTCAAAAAAGGTTATACTCCAGTTATACCACCTTACATGCTCAGAAGAGAGGCCATGGAAGGTGTAACAGATCTAAGTGCCTTCGAGGAAATGCTTTACAAAATCGAAGATGAAGACCTATATCTCATAGCAACAGCAGAACACTCGATAGGAGCCATGTTCATGGATGAGATTCTAGAAGAGAAAGACCTTCCTTTAAAATTTGTCGGATTTAGTCCTTGCTTCCGTAAGGAGGCGGGGGCCCATGGAAGGGATACTAAAGGTATATTCAGAGTTCATCAGTTCCATAAAGTGGAACAGTTCATATTCTCACATCCAGAGGACTCTTGGAGCCTTCATGAGGAGATAACAAGAAATGCTGAAGACCTCCTTCAGAAACTTGGAATACCTTATAGAGTAGTGAATATCTGTGCTGGAGAGCTTGGGGCAGTCGCTGCTAAGAAGTATGACATAGAAGCATGGATGCCTGCT
>QMTT01000024.1 GCA_003663565.1 Thermoplasmata archaeon | reverse complement strand
TCAGAGGAGATCATTAAGAGAGACTTACAAGCAAGATAAAAGTATAAAAGGTTATTAACAAAGTAAAGACGATATTAGATGGATCAGTCATTAACACACTTGGGGTTCATATGAATGAAAATACCCGAGTTAAAAGGCTATGGTAAAATAGGCACTGGCAAGTACAGGTTATTAAACTACATCATTGATATAAGCGAGCTTAATGGCAAAGGGATTAAGTACATTAGATCAAAGAACGACCTCATTTTAGCTGATTCACTAGTTATTGGCTCAAGTGACGTAGTTATCGTGCCGATATACCCCGTTCTTGTCCCTAAGAAGATCACTGATTACGTACTCGTTGAGTTAGATAGAAAAATTGAGATAGCGCCAAGTGCAAAGACGGAGTTCTATATACAAATTCCCGTCGATATAGCTGTGTACGCATATAGAGACAAGGACTTCACGATAATTGATATCATTCCCGGGTATAAGCCCAAGTATGCGCTCTATGGTAGTCCTAATGAGGGTGTTATAGCTAGGTACATGAGAACAAGTATTTATAATAGTGAACCCACACCTGAGATAGGAAAGGCCGTAGCCCTTGTGCGCGTTCGTAACAAGACGCGTGGATGGGTGACATTGACTAAAATACTCGTGCACTCCAATAATCTTAGGTTATATTACGAGGAGGGTTCTTGGAGGGCTTGTATACAGAAGCTAAATGTCGTCGTCGATTCCAGATCAACAGCCAGCGTAACATACGAGGGGATTACTTGTACTGGCGTGAAACCCATAGACGATCCACTAGGCCTGAAGCCTCCTCGTATAGTCTATAAAACGAGCATGCTCTGGGGGATCTGATAATGGTAGACTTAAGTGATATAACTGGAGGATTCTCATGGTTTACTAATATTAATTGGCTTCAGATACTTATCGCAATAGTTATTTTCATACTAGGCGTTTTCATCGCATACCTCGCCAGAAAGCTACTTTATAGGGCGCTCATAAAATTCGTTCCGAAGACGGTAGCACATAACACGGCTAGGATAATATACTATGCATTAGTCATAATATTCGCCATCTCCGCGCTAGGGACTCTTGGCATAGATCTAACGGGCTTGATTATAGCTGGCGGTATTATAGGTATCATACTTGGTTTTGCACTACAGAGTGTCACAGCGAATCTTGTTTCTGGTCTGTTTCTTTATTGGGAAAGGCCACTAAAACCAGGAGATGTCGTTGAGGTTGACGGACATGCTGGCGTTGTCCTCGACATATCAATTATGTCCACAAAGATAAGGGGATTCGATGGTGTCCTTATACGCGTTCCTAACGAGAAGGTCTTCAGTGCTGTGATCAAGAATATAGGGGCAAACGTAGCACGTAGACTGGAGTTCGTTGTTGGTATAGCTTATAAGGAGGACGCTGAGAGGGCCATTGACGTGATAATGAAGGTCATTAGTGAGCACCCATTTGTACTTGTATATCCTGAGCCAGAAGCCTTTGTGAGTGACCTTGGCAGTAGTAGTGTTAATATAGCCGTACGTGTATGGACACCAACTAGCGAGTGGATGAACGTCCGAAAGGAGCTATTATGGAGGATAAAAAGGGCCATCACTGAAGCTGGTATAGAAATCCCATTCCCACAAAGTGATGTCTGGTTCAGATCTCCCCTTGAGGTGCGCGTCAAGAGCGATGATGAAAAGGAATAAAGAAGTAATTCCATTAAAGAGTTGTTCTTTTTTCAATTTTATTCGAGATTTGATGAACACTAAGCCAATGAAGAGTCTTTTAGCTTTTTAGTAGTTCTTATACTCAGGATACCAAGAATGACTTATGCAATGTTGATAACTTGGTGGAACACACGCATTAGATCTTCTGTTTCCCTAGCCTTTTTACAGGAACACCCCACTAAGATTGACCGTAAGATTTCTTTAACATTTTTATTCATAAATCCTCAAATAAGAAGAACGTTAATGTCAACAGAGGGGTGCATAGTCTTGAGGATCTCAGAGAAGATGAAAGTCGGAAGACCCGAGAACATCGAGAGAACAATAGAAATTCTCAAAGAGTCGTTAGGGGAAAAGATCTCAACGAGAGAAGTGGATCTAGTGTCTTATAGTCACGATTACTGGCCTATAACGCTCCATTGGCTCATAAAGGGCGAGGTTCCCGCACTTCCAGATGCAGTCGTATGGCCGGAGAGTACTGAAGAAGTTCAACTCGTCGTAAGGACTGCCTATGAGCTCAATGTTCCGGTATATCCTTACGGAGGGGGTTCAGGAGTTCTAGGAGGGACTGTTCCAGAGGGGGGAGGGATTGTCGTTGACCTGAAGAGAATCCGTGACGTAGCTCTAAACGAGGAGGATCTCATCGTGGAAGCAGGTGCTGGAGTGAACGGTTATTATCTCGAGAAGTACTTGGAAAGCAAGGGATATACGCTTGGACACTTTCCACAGTCCTTGTATCCTTCGACAGTTGGAGGATGGATCGCAACTAAGGCCACTGGACAGTTCTCCACAAAGTACGGCGGCATAGAGGACATGGTCCTTGGTCTCGAAGTGGTACTTCCTTGGGGCGATATCGTGGACCTCCCTCCCCATCCTAGGACGGCCACGGGTCCAGATCTGAGAAGGCTGTTCATAGGGAGCGAGGGAGTATTTGGCATTGTGACGAGGGCGTGGCTTAAGATATGGCCAATGCCAGAAGAGAGGGTGATGGTCTCATTCGTCTCTGAGAGCCTCAATGATGCCCTTGAATCTGTGAGGAGAATCCTTAGAAGGGGTGCAAAGCCTGCAGTGGTGAGAATATACGACGAGATTGAGACGAAAAGGCACTTCTACATGTTCGATGAGGCCTATGGGAAAATCATGACTGTGATGATCTTAGAGGGCGATAAGAACGTCGTTGAAGCTGAGAGGAAAATAGTGGAGGAGGAGTTCCAAGGAAGGCCTTTAGGAGAGGAGCCCGTAGAGCATTGGCTCAAGACCAGGTTTGACGTAAAGGAGGCCTCAGAGTTCGCTCCTTTAGGTGTGGTATTTGACACAATAGAGGTCAGCTCGAGGTGGAGTAACGCTGTTAGACTCTACGAAAACGTTCGAAAGGCCATGATGAACGTGAATGGTACCCTGTTTGCTTCTGCCCATGCGTCGCACTTCTACCCACAGGGCGTGTGCTTCTACTTCACCTTTGCAGGCGTTCCAAGGGGAGATCCATTTGAATACTACGAGTCCGTCTGGGACGCGGCAATGAGGGCAACACTCGAGAGCGGGGGAAGCATAAGTCATCATCATGGGATAGGGAGACAGCGTAGGAAATGGCTTCCTGAAGAGCTTGACAAGGCCATAGAGGTCTTGAGGAGGATAAAGGAGGCTTTGGATGAAAGACATGTGATGAACCCAGGAAACATGAACCTTTAGGGGGTATTTTAATGCACGGGAAGTGGGACTGGCTTAAGGACGAGTTAAGGGGATGGAAGCTCCTTAAGGCATCTCCGATTCTCTTAAGGTACCTCAGTGGGAAGGTCAGGGGACCTGATGACCTAATGAAATGTGCTTTATGTCCTAACATGTGTAGGCACGCATGTCCCGTGAGCATTGTGGATGGCAAGGAAACCACCTCGCCAGCTGGGAAAGCGAGGATAGCGCTCTTCATAAGGGAAGGCTTCCTAGAGCTGAGCGAGGAGAACATTGAACCCCTTTATATATGCCTCTCGTGTAACGCGTGCTCAGTATGGTGTCCCTTTGGCTTCTCCGTCGCAGACCTAATAAGGCCCATGAAAGAGGAAGCTATGATTAAGGGAGTGACTCCTAAGAGCATTGTAAGCGTACTTGAAAACCTGAAGAAATATGAAGATGTATACGGAGAAAAGCCTAAAAATGTTCCTAAGAAGGAAAAAGGTGAGGTTCTGTATCTCATGGGATGTACCATTATGCACTACTATCCAAGAACTGCAGAAAGAACCATGGCTATAATAGAGGCACTTGGCTACAATCCATTCACAATAGATGAAGGATGCTGTGGTCTTCCAGCTTATGGCGTTGGGGACATGAGCCTCTTCAAGGAGCTTGCTAGAAAACAGGCCGAGAGGATAAATTCGAGCAACGCGTCTTTAGTGGTGACATCGTGCCCCTCATGTGCCTATGCTTACAGGGTTGTATACGAGAGATATGGGATAAAGATCAATCCTAGGGTGCTACACATATCGGAGTTCATACTTGAGAACATTGATAGACTCCCCACGCTTAAGCTCGAGGACAAGCTTGTGGTTCACGACCCTTGTAGGCTTGCCATAGGGTTAGAAAGGCCAGACATAATAAAGAACATACTCTCCAAGGTTCAAGGGTTGGAGGTTCTTGTCCCGAGGAGACACGGGAAGGAGACCTTCTGTTGTGGTTCTGGGGGTATGCTTTCCGTCGTGGATGGGGATTTATCGAGAAGGATAGGAGAAGATAGACTAAAGGAGCTCATAGAGGAGGCTGAGAGGATAGTTACTGCATGTCCGACTTGTAGGAAGACTTTCGAGGACCTTGGGGCAGAGGTATTGGACATCGTGGACGTAATATATGCCGCCATGGGTGACCGTTCATGAGCTTAGAGCGTAGGATTGCAAGGGTATTGAGAGAATTTCCATATGACGTTAAATTTGAGGTTAAGGATGGAATAGTGTTCCTCTATGGATCCGTTAACAGCTATGAGGACTGGGTTGAGCTTGGACTCAAGGTAGGAAGTGTGAAAGGCGTTGAAGGCGTAGTCAATAAGGTTAAGTGGAGGGGGTATCCAGAGGAGGAGATGAGGAAAAAAGAGGAGAAACGCAAGAGGACATTCGAGGAGAACAAGGACAAGATCGTTGGAGAGTATGACGTTGTGATAATAGGAGGAGGCGTGATAGGCTGCGGGATCGCTAGGGAGCTCTCAAAGTACAAGGTTAAAGTCGCACTTTTGGAGAAGAGCACAGACGTTGCCACGGGAGCCTCAAAGGCCAACAATGGGATGATCCACCCAGGAGTTGCTCCACCAAGGAAATCTCTTAAGAGGGTTCTAAATGTGAAGGGAAACGCCATGTATGAAAAGTGGGCTCGGGAACTCAACTTCAGGTTCAAGCGTGTCGGAAGCCTCTGGATAATAACCCCTAGGACCCTCGCTGCTTATAAGAAGTACCTTCCTGGACCTCTTTACTGGATAGCGTTAAAGTACGTGATTCCATGGGCAATAAAGCTCAAGGGGATACTTAATGGTGTTAAAGGAATAAGAGTCCTCAGGGGAAGGAAGATATGGGAATACGAACCTCATGTCACGAGGGATGCCGTCGCCGCAGTTTATATACCATCCACAGGCATCGTGGATCCATATGAGGTCACGATAGCACTTGCAGAGAATGCAAAGGAGAACGGCGTTGACATATACTTAAAGACTGAGGTCGTTGGATTCTTAAAAGAAGGTGACATAATAAGAGGCGTCGTGACGAATCGAGGCACGTTCCTCTGCAGATATGTTGTCAATGCCGCAGGCGTTTATGCTGATGAGGTCGCAGAGCTCGCAGGTGCTAGGGAGTACACGATACATCCAAGGAAGGGTGTCGAACTTCTGTTCTCGAGGGATACAGGCCACCTAATAAGACATTGCCTCGCTGAGATAGTATTTCCCATGCCCAAGAGGACAAAGGGAGGAGGAATAAATCCCACGATCCACGGGAACGTCATCTGGGGGCCAACAGCTGTTGAAATCCCAGATAAGGAGGACACGTCTGTGAAGAGGGAGGAAATAAACGAAATCCTGGAAAAATACAAGAACATAATACCGGAGTTTCCAAAGGGAGAACTCATAAGGTACTTCGCTGGCGTGAGAGCCCCAACGTTCACAGAGGACTTCATAATAAGGCCAGCAATATGGGTGAAGAACTTCCTGCACGTTGCTGGTATTCAGTCCCCAGGGCTTGCCTCCGCGCCTGCCATAGCAGAGTACGCGATAGAGAACCTCAGGAGGATGGGGCTCAAGCTTGAAAGGAAGGAGGAATTTAATCCATATAGAGAGCCCATACCCTCAGTTGCTGAGATGAGCTTAGAAGAACTTGAAAGGAGGATAAAGGAAGACCCCAGATGGGGGCGTATAGTGTGCACATGTGAGGTTGTTTCAGAGGCGGAGATCGTCGAGGCAATAAGGAGGGGAGCGACCACACTGGATGCTGTGAAGCGTAGGACAAGAGCAGGAATGGGGAAGTGTCAGGGGAGCTACTGCACCATTAGGATAGCAGAGATCATAGCGAGGGAGCTGGGCATAAGCCTTAAGGACGTGCTTAAAGAGGAGAGACCGCTCTTCGATGGCATTGTGAGGGGTGAGGAAGAATGAGAGACGCTGTGGTCATTGGAGGAGGGCCTTCAGGGCTTGCAGCGGCTATAGGGCTAAGGGAAAAGGGCCTTGATGTACTTCTCATAGAGAGGGAAGAAGAGCTGGGTGGCATACTGAACCAGTGCATCCACGATGGTTTTGGAACTAAAATACTGAAAAAAGCCCTTTCAGGCCCTGAGTTCGCAGGCTATCTTATGGAGAAGGCATTATCGCTAGGTGTTGAGGCCATAACGGAGACGTATGTGAAGTCCGTGGAGGATCGCGGAGAGTACAAGGAGATCATTACGATAAGCCCCAAAGGTATCGAGGAGATAAGGGCAAGGGCAATAGTTTACGCTCTAGGAGCAAGAGAAAGAACGCCCTTCGAGATAAAAATAGGTGGTACGAGGCCTGCAGGGGTATACACTGCAGGCATGGTCCAGAGGCTTCTGAACCTCTATGGAATACTCCCTGGCAAGAGGGTACTCATCGTGGGCGGAGGGGACGTAGGCATGATCGTCGCCAGGCACTTGTACCTCGAAGGAGCGGAAAGTATCTTGGTGGTCTTTCCTGAGGAGTTCTTTGCAGGCCTTCCCAGGAACGTCCAACAGTGCATCTTGGACTTCGGGATACCCTATAGGCCTAGGACTACCGTAAAGGAGATTGTGGGAAGGGACAGGGTTAAAGGGGCAATCCTCGCCAGGGTGGACGAGCGCTGGAACCCCATACCAGGTACAGAGGAATTCTATCCATGTGACACGATAGTTTTCTCTGTGGGCCTAATTCCCTATGCTTCGAACCTAGAGGAGATAGGTGCAAGAATAGATCCAAGGACTAGAGGTCCGGAAGTGAACGAGTTCTTCGAGACGACAGTCAGAGGAACCTTTGCCGTTGGAAACCTTGTACAGATATTCGACTACGTGGATGATGCGGTAGAGACTGCGTACATAGCATCGGAGGGCGTGAGAAAATACTTAGAAGATGAGAGGAGACTAGAGAGACCTGTGAGGATCTCTCCGGGAGAGCTTGTAGGACCTATAGCACCTCAGAGGGTCGAATGGGATGATTCCAGGGATGTTATTGTATTTTTCAGGCCTAGGATCGAAGCAGAGAACGTGAAAATCCAAGTGAAGAGTCCAAATGGAAAGATACTAAAGGAATACTTTAGGAGGTATGTGAGGCCATCAACAATGGAGAGGATAGAGATCCCAAGGGACATACTTGAGGGCCTTGATGAGGTGATCGTGGATGTCTCGCGTCATTGAGGTCATATGTATTCGATGCCCCAAGGGATGTAAGTTAAGGGTAGAAGTCGACAACAAGGAAATAAGCGTTACAGGTCATGGATGCCCCTTAGGAGAATCATATGGAAGGGACGAGGCCCTTAACCCTAAGCGTATGGTCATGAGCACTGTGAGGATCATAGGAGCAAAGTATCCAAGGCTTCCCGTGAGGACGTCCGAGCCTGTGCCGAAGGATAAGATAAAGGATGTTATAGACGCTTTAAGGGGCATAGTTGTTAGTGCCCCCGTGAAACGAGGTCAGGTGATCGTGAGAAATGTCGCGAACCTTGGTGTTGATGTAATATCCGAACGCGACATGGAGCGTGTTTAGAATGGAGTA
>QMTT01000023.1 GCA_003663565.1 Thermoplasmata archaeon | reverse complement strand
GTTGTTTATCTAAAATCTGCAGTGCAGTTCCCTTTAACTCCTCTCTAAACTGCAGTTCTGGTTTCTTTAAACTGCACTGCAGTGCCGTGTAGTTTATCTAAACTCTGCACTGCAGTTCCCTTTAAACTGCACTGCAGTGCGGTGTAGTCCTTTTAAAATCAGCACTGCAGTTCCCTTTAATCTGCAGTGCAGTGCTGTGTAGTCCATCTAAAATCTGCACTGCAGTTGGGTTCTCTCTTTTCAATAACTGCACTGCAGTTCCCTTTAAACTGCACTGCAGTGCTGTGTAGTTCTTCTTAAATCTGCAGTGCAGTTCCCTTTAACTTAGCTCTAAACTGCAGTTTGGTTCTCTTTAAACTGCAGTGCTGTGGTACTTGTCACGTTAATGCTCAGCACTGCAGTGTTGTTTGTTCAATTAAGCAGTGCTGGGTGTTTCGTTTAGGGTTGGTTTAGCGTAAGCCCTCTTTCATACTTGTTGTGGGTCGGGTTCGGTTGGCGTAATGGAAGCTCCGTTTCCCCCCCGTTCCCCCGAGTGCAAGGCTTTGAACGTGCTAATCATCTGCTTTAACGAATAGATAATTAAGCGGCAAGCTGTGCGAATTTTAAAAACGTGCAAAGATGTATACCGTCAAAATCTGCTTTAGGGTTGACCTCACTATTTGCGTTCGAGTCGGGGGGGGTCTGTCAATCGTTCCATCTTGATGGAAATTGTCACTATATGATACTTGGCTCTTTACAGGAGGCAAAATTGTCAAATTATGTCATTACTTCAGGTAACGTCATGAGACAGGATACATCTTGTTTAAAAGCTCGTAAGCTTCTTCAATTGTGCATGCCGCTACAAATTCATATCCCATCTTGGGTTTTTTCTCTTTGGGCGGGCGTAATTTGTTACTGCATGAGTAAAATGGAATTTTCAAAAGCCAATACCATGCTACTTTAAGTAGAGATTTCGGCATTTTTGAAGCGGTTTCTATATCTGCCGCTTTCTGGGGTTGCGAAGCAAGAAAACTACATAGTGTTACGTTCTTCTTTAGGTACTTTTTAATGTAGTCGTCAACTGTTACATTTGCTCCATCGAAGGTGCGGTTTTCAAGATAATCTTTCAAGTCGGGGGGTAAATTGCTAAACTCCATAGCTTCTTTGTTCATCTTCACCTTAGTTACCCAATTAATAACTCCTTCATACTCCTTCTGTTTTTTCTGCTTTTTTGCTCGTTTCTTAAGGTATTTCTTGTATTTTCGGTAAATCTTCAGCAGAATCTTACCGTATTCGTTTAGAACATCTACGGTGACATCATCGGCTCTTTTGTTAATCGTCTTCTTGTAGTGATTTCCCATATTGCTTAGGAATTCAATTAGGTGTTTCTCAAGATATTTCGTTAGCTGCTGTTTCGGCATGATAAAGTCCGTTCCGAAAATCAAACAATGACAATGGTAACTGAGCTTCTTTTGAGGTTCGTTTACTCTGATGTGCGGGGGGTTAAACTTCAAACGTTTTCTTAGAAAAGACTTGATGCGGTGTAGTAGGTAACTAATTATGTACTGCTGTACTCTCAACGGAAAGATGTCGGGTACTGTGATCGTTAAGAAAACTGCTTTGTCAAACTCCTTCTTTGCGTTTTCAATAATCTTGTCAAATTTGTTTAGCAGTTCTAACGCAGTTCTCTTGTCTGTAAACCTCGTTCTGTATTCGAAAATGATTATTTCATCATCTGGATTTCGCATTAAGATTACTTTGCGTTGTACATCGTCAATGTAATACAAGAAATTACGTTCAAGTATCTCTTTGTCGTAAGCGGTGTACGTTGCGGGGGGCTTTGTCAATAGGTACTTTTCAGCTTCATACCTCAATGGGTTACTGCTGCAATTCCTCATTAACAAACCGTATTTCGTTATGCTGTCACGTCTTATAGCCTCTTCTGCGAGTATTCGGTGATAGGCTGCCTTTCTGGTGGGTTTCGGGCGAGCGGTTGCTTTAATCAAGTCAAGTAATTGGATTGGGTCTATCAGCTTAAACAGTTTCAATCTCGGTGAGATTTCAACTATTTCAAGAATATCAAGCTCTACGAGCTTGAATAAATAATACCTCACTTTATCTCTTAGCTTCTTGTCATCTTCTTTGCTCAAGCTTAGTTTGTGTTTTCGTTTAAAATCGTGAAAAATGAACGAAGGGCTTAATGGTTCAGGGTGTTTTATAAAAACATCTTTTAAATAGTTTAAAAAATGTTGTAAAAATTGTTTGGAATCAGTAAGCAATAACATAGGTAATCACGGTCAAAGCTTCTATTCCTTTTTCGATTATCACCTTCGTGTACTCCGATTCTGCTTTAAACAGCTTTGCTGTTAGTGCATACAGCTTTGCGTGTTCTACACAATAAGATGCATGCCACCAAGCGTGCTTGGGTACATTTCTGCATTTCTTGCCGCATACTGGGCATGTGGCGTTGAACGGTCTGGATACTTTGATGTGACTTCTCAGTCCGATGAACGTCTCAAACCTTCTGCCGCATATAGGGCATTCAAAAACTTCTGCATATGGCATTAAACAGCACCTCATATCTGGATTTGCACGGTTTTAGTACGCAATGACATAGGCTATTATTGTTACCGCTTCCATCCCTTGAGCATACAGTTCTTTTGAGTACTCAGATTTCAGTTTCCATCCTCTGCAGATACATGCAAAAAGTATCTTGTGTTTCTCACATCTATCTGCTCTATCCCATGCATGTTTGCTTAAATCCTTGCATTTTCTGCCGCATACTGGACATTTGCCGTTGTGGCGGTGTTTCTTGTTGATGTGCGTTTTTAGTGCCCATAATCGTTCAAACCTTCTGCCGCAAAGCGGGCATTCGTAAACCTCAGCATACGGCATTAAACAGCACCTCAAAAATGAAAAGAAGGGTTATTTTTGTTCTTGTGCAAGTATTGCAGCATCAAGCTCCTCTATCCCTTCTTTGTCCGTGAAGTCTAACAGCTTGATGAGTATGATGAATTTTGGCATGTTTTTGTAAATCTCAAGTGCTGTGTTGATCCATTCAGCTTCATTTTCGTAACCACTATACTTCACGAGCAGCTTTCTAAATGCTTCGTGGTTGATGCAACTCATCATTACTGTTGCAACTCCGATGTAACGGTCTTCGTGATAGATTGATAGGATTCTGTTAGGCTCGTACGGGTAATTTCTCATCGTTGCAAGTATTCTGTTCGTTATCAAAAAGTGGTAAGCCTTCGGGTCATTCACTTTCATTCTTACTCCTCCTCCTTTTAGCTACCAAGATTAAGTCGTGTACGTCCACTACTGTTTGAGGATTGGACATTATAAGGGCTATTTGATTTCTCAGTATCTTAATCTCCTCATCTGTCAATGTTGTGTCGTATTCTTTTTCGAAGTCTATTCTTGAGATGTCACCGGGGTCATATGCGATTACCATGTAGTCCTTGTAAATAACTATCCCTCTCGCATTGTTCAAGTTCTCTATGTGTCCGTTACCCCAAACCAATACCGCCATCTTTTTTCACCTCTCTTCTTTCCTATTTGCTTTTCTTATCTCCTCTTCTATCTCCTCAATCTTCCTCAACACAAACTCGGTGCGTTTGTCGAGTTCTGCGTTTAGTTTTGCTATTAGTTCATCTAAGTCTTCTGAGAACATCGATAGCATTTCTTTCATCTTTTCTTCGTCAAAGAAGTACGTTTCCAAGTTTTGAATGTATGTTTTCATTGCTTTTAATCGAGTTCTCAGTTTTCTTAGTTCGTTTATTTTTTCCATCTCACTTAACACGCTCCGTTCCAGCATGAAGTAAAATATATCGAAGGTTGTATTTATGTTTTGTGGTTGATTTTGCCTCTTTGTTCCAGGAGGCAAATTTGCAATAATATGACATATAGCAGGCATTAGTTTGTGTCATATTATTGCATTGCTGGAAGTTTTGCAATAATATGACAAAGTTTATAAACAGAACGGTGTATATTATATCATGGCGTGGTGCGGGCTTAGTAAAGATTTGGCGGACATAATACTTGATGAGGGCAAAAAGATAAGAACTAAGGCGTTTAGACAACTTATAGAGCTTGCAGTTCTTTATAAGAATCTCGAAATTGTTGAGGTTGAGGGTATTGTTGAAAAGCTGGGTTGCAGCTTGAGGACTGCATATGATTATTACAACTGTTTGAAGCTTCTTGAAATTATTTTCAAGTCTTAATTTTTTGTTCTTCATTTTTTTATCTGCTGCTGTGGTTGTCATAATTCTTCAATGCGGCATGGTTTATTTTCGTCATGATAGCAATAATGTAGTTGTTTTCTGTATTTTCTGTTTGCGAAAAGCGGTTCAAGCATTTTCAGCTTCTCAAGTGCTTCGTCTTTGTCATTTACTTCGATTCTGATTACTTGTGGTTGTTTCGTTAAAAGCTCCTCTTCCGTTAAATCTTCAATTATTTCAAGATACATCCTCACTTTATCACCTCTTTGCTTAATTATTCGAATAATTCTTTTGTCGTTTCGTAAATTTTCTTGATTTCTTTTTCTGTTAGTGCTTTATTATATATATACACAGCTGCTACTACCATCTTATCATATCTCTCTCCAGCTCTTGCTATTCCTAATGGGGCTGTTGTTGTATATGGCGTGATATTTTGTGTTACTGAGTTTTTAAGATTACCATTTACATAGCCAAGCAATTCTGAACCAGTAACAACCCCTGCAACAAAATACCATTTGTTGTATTCCCACTGTCTAAAGCCAATTGCTTGGGCTGTTGAGCCATCTCCTATTATTAAGCTAAACCCCCCCCAATCGCAATAACGCAACTGCCAAGGTATTTTCTCCCATACATTTGTATTTGCGTTTCTGTTGATTATCGGGGCACATCCCTCAAAGTCATACGGTGGTATATATATCCATACACACATTGTAACGGTTTGTGTATCTAAACTTGTTGAGTGTGGTATTTCAATCCAATCGTCTACTCCGTCAAAGTAGAGTACGTTTTTGCCGTTTTTGAGCTTTTGCCATGTTGCTCCATAGACCGTGCCGTTGTTCTGGTATTCTGAAAAGTCGTGGGCTGTTGTTCCTTGACCTTCATCGAGTGATAAGTACAAAACTGGTTTTCTTGACATTACGGGCATATTGTATTTTAAAAAGCTGTTAAATGTCGTTATCTCGTATTTTTTAGCAAAATTAGCATATACTTCTTTATTAAGCCAATCTGCCGTTTTCCAAATATCGCAAAGTCTGCGGTATCCCTTTCTCACCATGTCTTGGGCGGTGGTTCTGGTGTAAGAAGGAACGGGGATTTTTTGTAAAGTTTGATCTGCTTTGAGCTTCTGCTTTCTAAAAGTAAGTCTTTTTGCAACTGTTCCCCGGATTTCGTTCAAATAAGCAGATTTGACTTTAGCCATTTTACATCACCTTTATTAAATTCATATTTTTCTTATTAAATATATACTCGGCTCGGTTGGGTAAGCTTTAGCTACTGCTACGAAATCGAGTTCGATTTCACTGCTTTGTGACGTTTCTTTATATACGTGTATTGCGATATTGTGTGTGTATTCGTCATTTACACATGATTGATTGCTTATCGTTCTTGAATCTCTGTTTAGCTGTGATTTCATGAAGTGTGTACATTTTACCGTTCGGAGTAGGGTGGGGTACTGGCTCGGTAAGCTGGCATAGTCGATTGAGCAAATATCTTCTGTTTCGACATTGTAAGCGTAAGCGTAAGTTTTGTTTGATTCAAAGTAAGTCAATCTGTGTGAGTATCTGCTTGGAGAATACAAATCTTCAATGTTCTGAGAGAATCCCAAAGCAGCATAATTGTCGTTTAGGGTTAAGCGTGTTAGTTTTGCGATTACTTGGTAGGTGTCGTCATATTCCGTTTTGCTCGTAAGTCCAGCTTTGTAAGATTCGCTTTTCAGCAATAGTTTGCTATTGCTGACTTCAGCAATAGCATCATCTGATACATTCCAATTCGATAATGTTGGGTCGTTGAAGTCATCGAAGAATTCAAAGAAGTTTTCTCCAGCTTCGCCGTAATTTTCGATTGTAAATTTGCACATGATGTAGATTTTCTTGTAAGAGTTTGCTTGGATTTGCGGGATTTTGATAAGCAGTAGCGGGTCATTTGATTCCTTTTTAGTCGTGAATCTGAAGAATTGAAGTTCTGTTGTTTTATCTTCATCGAGTACTTTGATGTTCGTTAGTTCGTCATTCATTGCGTTGTACAAATCTTGATTATCTGCTACAAATAAGAACAAGACATAATCTGTTAGAGTTTCGTTGATATACGTTGCATCTAAGACTATTTCGAAAGTTTCACCTTTCATCTTTTCTCTGAAAAAGACGTTCCAACCGCTGAGTCCTTCTTTCTTTCCAAGCTGGTTGTAATACTCTTTTTCTTCATCACTTAGTTGTGTCCACATTTGATAGATTCTGCCGTAAGCTCTTTTTACTGCTTTTTGTTTTTCCGTTTCTGGTTGTTTTGGTTTTCTACGTGCTGAGATTTCGATTAATCCATTTCTTCGTGTTCTGAATTCGAGAGATTTTACTTTACCGTGCAATTCGGTGAATAACGGGGGGAATGAACGTTCCAACCTCTGGATTGCCATTTTCATTCACCTCTTCTTAGAAAGTTTAATCGTTTTTACTTCGATTAGTACTAAGTGATTATCCCATAAAAAGCTCAAATCGTATTTCTTACCGTTGCGGTCTCGTAATGGGATTGATTTATCTATTCGGCATGCTGGAGTTATGTGGTCAATGTTAAAGCTGATTTTCAAGCTGTCTAAGATTCTCGCAAAAAGATAAAGAATTTCGCAATGTATTAAGCTCCTTTTGTGCTTCGTATTTGATTGAATAAGCGGTAAGTTTGTTTGAGTTTTTCGACCTCTTTCTGGGTGCTTTCTTGTGTACTGCATAGCTTATCAACTCGATTCGTGAGTTTGTTTATTTTCTTGTGTAGATGTTCAAGCCGTGTAATGAAATATAAAATTAGTAAGATGATTGCTGTTAACTCGTCTGATGCACTCAGTAGCATTAGCTAACCTCACATTCTGCGGCTTTGGCAACTCCGTTTACTTCGTCTGGTGTCCATTTGGTTATCATCTGGTACTCAACTGGTGCGGTGTCACCTTCAACTAAAACTCTGCTGTCTGCAATGTAAAACTCGTATTTGCCGCTCGAAGTTACTTGGTACGTTACCGTCTTGTTTTCTCCAGCTTCAAGTGTTCCAGCATCTGCTACGATTTCCAAACTTCCGTCTGGTTTACGTGCTACTATCATTGCCACAGCGGCGGGCAGTCCTAATGTATACGTGATTGTTATGGTGTCGTTAACCGCTGCTGAGCCGGGGCATGATATTCTGCTTTTTCTTCCGTATTTCGTAAAGACATTATATCCCGTTATGTTCCCTTCAAGCAAACCTATTGTGTTCCAAGCTGCTTTTTTCTCGGGGGTGTCAATGATCTGTTGCCATCTCTTAACTAACTGCCTCATAACATCTCTGTGTGCTTGCTGCTTTTTGGTTTTGGGGTTTGCTGGTTTGACATACTGTCTGAAATAGCCTCTTCCTTTCCAAATACTGAAAACTACTGATCTGCCTACTTGGTTTCTTATGTCCGTCAATATCGGGCTTACCCATTTCGCCATTTCCACATCACCTCATTCTTAATGTCAACTTTCACATATTTATGCTTTGTTATTATTAAACTCCGTTATATTTTAAAATACTTTGCAATATTATATACCGCAATATAGTACTCCGTAATATGCTACTATCCCTTTCTGAATTATGGCGGGCTGATTCTGAATTTGAGTGGGGGTGGGTGGTGGGCGATAATACGTTTTAATCTTGGCATTTTACGCATTTATCTTCTTATTCGTCCGTCAATATTACACAACGCAAACATCGTTCCCTCACAGCACGACAAACGAAGGGGGAACGGGGGGGAAACGGAGC
>QMTT01000022.1 GCA_003663565.1 Thermoplasmata archaeon | reverse complement strand
CTCTTCCTGTGAGCTTGTCGAGGATAGGGATTTTATCGCAGCCTTAAACCCTCGAATGTGAAGCATTAGAGGCTCCCCCAAAAGGGTTGGAGGTTCCGAGGCTTTCGCCGATGATGGGCTAATGAAGGCCAATCCCTACGGGATTATCCTCCTCGAGAAGCAGAGAGTGGGGATTAAAATTCCACGAGATCACACTAACTCCCCCGGAGGGAGAAACCCCTACACGAAAAATGAGGTAAGACATTAATGTTAACGACGAGCTCTCACAATTACTTCTCCTTCCATAGTAACTGAAACGAGTATAGAAAATCCAAAGGACATTAAAAGAGAATCTCTGTTCACCCCCATACCAATTATTGAAGCCAAGAACACCAATGCTAGGAAGTATGATATTATAAAAAGGAATAGAAGTTCTCCGTAGCTTCCTGTCTTGATAGGTCCATGAACTTTTCCCCTTGGATAGAACCAACAAATGCCACTTGGAGTAAGCGAATCAGAAATCATATGAGACGAATATCCTATGGCCACCAGAAAACCCATCTCAAAGGCCTTTTCAGGATATCCTAAATAGTATACGATGAAATATGTGCTGAGAGAAACTATGAGAAGTGCATATATGCTGTGAAAGATACCTCTATGTTCTACCATCATGCCTATTTTTTCAAGTCTTAAAGCTTTTGAGATCTTGGATCTTGGATGATCTATGTCGGGAACAAGGGACGCTAAGCCCACTAAGATCAAGTACCCTATGTCATATGGTAATAATCCCAAGTGTACTGCAAGGAAGTAAAGGAAGATTCCGAAGATCATGTGCGTGATCCACATCATATATATTTCCTCACTTCTCAAGGACTTTATAGCTCTTAACTCGTATGCATCCCCAGTTAAGACCCTTCATCACTTCGTAGTCTTCTATGACTAATTTCTTTTTGAATATTGGTCCGTCAAGGACCAGAGTCTCGAACTCTCCTCCCTCACCAGCAACATGTGTTCCAAAGTGTCTGTTTACTTCTATAAGCTTCTCAAGGACGTTTTCATCTATTATCTTTCCGAGAAGGCCTTCAAGGCCTAAACCATAAACTCCAATGATCATGACTCTGAATCCATCAGAGATGATATTCCTCAAATGATCTACTGGATCACATCCCCATAGCGGAACGTACATCTCAAGTCCGAGATCATCACATATCTTCTCTAGACGCGTTTTCTGATATTTAGATGCTATAGCACCTGCTACTATTCCATCTATATTTAAATCTATTAGGAAACTCTTTAGTTCATCTACCTCTTTTTCTTTAACTCCCGAGACCTCCACAACTATCGGTCTAAGGCCAATAGCTTCTGTTATCACAGGAGCTAAATGTGCATTCGGATAATGGAACATATAGGAATCATCTCTCCTTGGAATGACATTTATTCCATACACAACATTTAACCTGTTTTTTATAGCGAGATATGTCGCATAAACAGAATCTTTACCCCCAGATATCAAACTTGCATAGATTTTCGACATGTTTTATCCCTCGAAATAATGAAAAATGCAGTCAGAAAACCAGCAGCTCATCACACATCAGTAGCGGCCATCTTCATCATCCTGCACGTCTGATATTACTCTTGAAGCAATATTACATCTTTAGGATCGAAATACACCCTGATAACATCTCCAAGTCTTATAGGCTCTTTAAGGTCTGGAACCCTCACAAAGAAGAACATATCGTGAAGTTTAATAACGATTTCCACAAAGAACCCGTAGTACTCTATGAGATCCACTCTTCCCTCAAGCATCTGAGCACCATCGAATGGTCTTAAAGAAACTTTTTCAGGTCTTATAGAGAAATATATTTCCGAGTAATCACCTACAATGTTCCCCACGGGGACTCCTTTTACGACCTGCCCAAGAACCTTAAGTGTAGCCTTCCCGTCTTTTATCTCAATAATCTTCGCTGGAAGTATGTTGTTTTTACCCATGAAGTCAGCAACAAACTTCGTCTTTGGTCTTTGATATATCTCCCTTGGAGTTCCCACCTGCTCTATGACCCCAAAGTTCATCACGGCAATTCTGTCAGAAAGGGCCATGGCTTCTTCTTGATCATGGGTTACGTATATGACCGTTATATCGAGTTCCCTTTGGATTCTTTTTATTTCACTTCTCATCTCAATTCTTAGTTTTGCATCAAGATTACTCAATGGTTCATCAAGTAATAAGATCTTTGGTTGGACAGCAAGCGCTCTTGCCAGTGCAACTCTTTGTTGCTGTCCTCCAGAGAGCTGTGTTGGATAACGATCTTCGTATCCTTCAAGCTTCACAAGCTCTAGTGCCTTCTTTACTCTTTCCTTTATCTCATCCTTAGGAACTTTTCTGATCTTCAAACCGTATGCTATGTTCTCATAGACTGTCATATGAGGCCACAATGCGTAGTTCTGAAACACAAGTACTGCTCCCCTTTCATATGTCTTGAGATCTGTGACGTCGTTATCATCGAAGTATATCCTTCCCTCATCAGGATATTCTAAACCTGCTATAATCCTGAGGAGTGTTGTCTTACCACATCCTGAGGGTCCTAATAAAGTGAACAGTTCTCCGTGCTTTATCTCAAGTGATACTCCCCTAAGAGCCGTTACCTCTCCGAACCTTTTGACAACGTCCTCTATTCTGACATTTACCAAGACGATCACCCTCACGTTATCCCTATGAACGCGTATCTCTGCTTGGTTATTATCGTGGACAATATGATTGCACTGATCTGAACTACTATAAGTATGAAACCAAGAGCAGCAGCCATATGAGCAGACCCTGCAGCGCTTACAATAAGATCCCTCATGTATGCTGTCATAGGAGCCTTTGACATCTCCAAAGACCCTATTGTTATGCTCACACTTGTTTCGCTCATGGCATAGACAAAACTGAGCATAGCTCCTCCAAGGACGTTCATAGAGATTAAGGGCACTAAGATACTCAT
The DNA here is from genome assembly GCA_003663565.1 of Thermoplasmata archaeon. The sequence goes on along the minus strand of QMTT01000022.1, from coordinate 5,090 downwards.
GACAGCCTTCCATCTCGGCATTCCAAGGTTCATAGCAGCTTCTTCTAGTGAAGCATGAACTTGTTGGATTCCAGCATATATTGACCTGGCTGTGAAGGGCATACGTCTTATGCTATAGGCTATTATGAGTATTGGTCCTGGATTAAAACTCACAGAGAGAGGATTTAATATAGAGTCCCTTGGGGTAACGCTTGCGAAGAAGTAGAAATATCCTACGGCAATTACAATCCCTGGAACTGCTAATGGAAATACTGTTAGTGCTTCAACTATAGGAGACAGTATCCCGCGGAACCTATTCGAGACATATGACGCCATTATCGAGATTATTACTATTATAATTATTGCCGTGAACGCATAGATAATACTATTTATTACGTATCCCCTTACGTCAGGATCCAGCACTATCTGAGATATGTGCTCAAGAGTAAATCCTCTTGGATATGGCGTTCTCGACCATTCCTTAGAGAACGCTAGGAGAATCACACCCACCTGAGGGAGTATCGTGAAAAGCACGAGGGGAAGAACTATCGCATATATGATCACATACTGCCACCACTTGGGCTTGAATGTCCTGACGTACCAGCGACCTCCCTTGCTCATCATTGCGTATTGTCTCAGGCTTACGTACTTCCTTATCAGGGCAAATGCGGCAAGGGATATTGCAAGTAGTATTATAGCAAGTGCTGCTATTTCAGGCGATCTATATCCAGTTTCACTGAGAAATTTGTCATAAACCTGATAAGTTATGAGCTTCTTGGCTATGGATGAAGAATGAAATGCTATAGGAGCGCCGAGATCTTCTAAGGAGAATATAAACGTCAATGTTGCTCCTGCAGCTATTCCAGGAAGTGCTAGAGGAAATGTTATCGTCCTAAAGAGCCTAAACCCTTTACTCCCTAAATTCTCAGCTTGTTCTTCAAGTGACGGATCTATGTTCACGAAGCTTGCATATGCATTAAGATATACGATTGGATAATATGCTATAGACTGGGCAATGATTACTCCAACTAGGCCATCAATTCTTATTGGTTTTGGAAGTATTCCTATAAGGTCATGAAGTATCCAATTGAATATCCCATTCTCCCTGAAGATAAGTTTCACAACATATGCATTAACAAACGGGGTCACGAGAAGAGGCACTATAAGTAGTACCCTGAATATGTTCTTACCAGGAAACGTGTATCTATACATGATATACGCTAATACAACTCCAATTATCGTGGAGAATATCGTGACAAGCACCGCTACGATTAACGAGTTCAAGATCACTCCAAAGTCAAGGCCCTCTATGTATATATACTGAGGAGTGTCCACGTATATTGATCCTTGGGGTTTCAGTCGCACATAAAACTCTTGAGAGAATATGCTCTCAAACCAATGCAAGGAAAAACTGCCATTATATGTAAACGCTATCTTAAGCATTTCTGCTAGGGGCACAATCAAAAAAATGAAAATATAGGCAAGAGGGATTATGTAAGAAACTATTGCAAATAGGTCAAAGTGCGGCGTTCCAAATATGTTTTCAAGGACTTTTCTGTATCCAGCCTTCTTCACTACTGTGGCCATTCTGCTGTTCACCCAGTAATGGACTTAAGTTCATTCAAAACTTCATTATACTTCTGCTCTGCAGCAGTTCTCCAAACACTAAGATAATCATCAGGATTATTCTTCACGTACTCATTGTTTTCTTTAGCCCATTCAAGGGTGAACGTTACTGTTTCACCTGTCCTTGGATCTTTGAACGTCAGCAGATCTGTCAACTTCTTCTTAAGTTGCTCGAATTGATCATCAGTTATCTTGCCGTTCCTCTTTGCTTCAACAAGTTGTACCCAAACTGAATGCAGGAGATCATGCATGTCAACTAGCGTGGCCTTAAAGTAGTATTGCATTGTGATCTCTACCATTAGGGCTAGAGTATCATTGAATGGTATTGCACTGACATTCTCAAGATTATCATAGGCCTTCTTAAGATCACTTCTCTGCTGACCCTCTGGTGTATTGAACACCTCTGGATTTATAGGCATTCTGTTCACCTGTGGGTCAAGCCAGATCTTTTGACCCTCGGGAGATAACACCCAAAGTATGAATGCTTGTGCTGCTTCCTTATGTGGAGCATTCTTCACGAGGGCTATTGGGTCTGCATTTACTATGGATTGTCCACTTGGAACCACATACTCACATGCTGGGTTCGATTTCATAGCTGTGTATCCGTAGAAGTCTATAGTCGTTCCTACGGCTATCTCTCCTGCAATAACACCCTCACGTACAGAATCACTTGCATCGTATATCCTAGCATTAGCAGCCATGAGTGTCAGTATTCTCCAACCCTCTTCCCAACCAAATGCCTGAAGTATGATTTCAAATATCCTAGTGTTACTTGTTGACTTCGTTGGATCAGCAGTACCTACCTGTGGAGGTTCTAGAGCAAATGTCTCAGAAGCCAAGTCCTCCCACTTTTCTGGCTTTGGAAGGCCAAGTTGTAAAAGTTTATCGTGGTTTACTGTAAAACCAAATGATGATAGGGCAGCCCCTACCCAGTATATTTTTCCGCTCTCATCAGTTCTCATTGTTGGGAATCCAGCAAACTTCTTCGGAATGTGCTGTTCTATATACTGTAGGAGCTCCGGCATGTCTAAAGGTTGCAGGTATCCTTCTAAGTATAGATCATCGAATACAGTAGGCCCTCCTCCCCATGCAACGTCTGCAGCACCTTCTTCAATGCATGTTTTCCATTCTCCTGGAGTCGTGTATTTGAATTTTATGTCCCCAATATGGTACTTTTTGGCAATATCGCTGGATAAGAACGCCTGCTTAACCTTCATCTGTATTGTCGTATCGTGTCTCGTTAGAATAACGAGTGTTATTTCTTCTTCTTGTCCTCCGCCTACACACCCTGCAAAGCTGCTCACTAGCAATATGGAAACCACAAGTAGTGGCCATAAAATCCTCTTAGTCATAGCGTCAGTCACCTCTAAGGTTTTCAAATAACTAAATAACTAAATATAATATAACCAAGTATTACTTAAGATAATTTCATCAGTTACTAGTAGTTGCTCGAGGTTGATCAAAAGTCTCTGGAAAGGATCGCACTCTATGGAACTTCCAGGCCCATAATTTGAACAGTTTTCATCATTTATGGAGGCAATAATTATTTTCTTCTTATTGGCTAAACTGACCTCCTCTCCGCCTTTTAAGGCGGGAGTGGGCTAAGGGGTAGTCTTACTCCCGTTACTTCTATCCCCGTGCTGGACTCCCCTTGTGGAGGATATTAAGAGCGAAGCTTGGATCAATTTTGTCAGCTTAGTTTTCACATCCTTTGCGGGCTGAAAGCCTCGCCCTTCAGGACGGGGAGAAGGTCAGGTAACTCTACACGTCATCAAAGCGAGCATCTAATCCGAGATCTTCCTTCCCCTTCGGATCTTTATTCTCACCCTCATTAAGGGAAGGAGGCTTTATCGATTATGAGCAAGCAAATATTCACATTTTAAACTTAACTATTTGCTCAATAGCTTGTAGCAATCAATATAGCCACGAGCATCTAGCCATGAGATGTCTTAAATCCAATATTTACTACTAAAACTAACTTTTTCTCAGCCCTAAAGAGCAAAGGTTCTAGCAAAGATATTTTCATATATCCTCAGCTTAGTTCTGTTCTGGTTCTCCGCTACCTTTGAAGCGGGTAGAAATTTCGATAGCAGAGAACATTCCTTCCTCAGGTTTCATTGGAGGGCTTTTGGAAGGAATGGGGAGGTTGTGATGTGTTGTCTTCTGCTCCATCCTTGCCCTTAAAGATCGAAGCTCTCCATCAAGAGGTTTGTGACAACTCACAAAAGGAGCCTTATAGGATGACTTTTTCCATATTAGCTAAATGGCTATCAGAGTAAAAAGTTAAATCACTTATATTAAATTAAAGGTTTGAACGAATTCGATATTTGGTAATCAAGCTAACACAATTACAGGTGATGAAATTGATAACGAATCCATTTGAATACGCCATTCTTGCAGGGAAGCTTCTTACAGGAACACATGATGTCTATGAGGATGTTTTCATAGTGATAAAAAATGGGAAAATACAGAAGGTCACTGACTCATGGAATGGACCATATGTGGATTTTTCAAATGCAACTATCACTCCGGGATTCATAGAACCATACTCAAAGCTTGGAATAAAATGGTCAATACATGGAGAATTATTCTCAGATTCAAGATCAATAATATTAGATCCAGATTATTATGTTATCGATGGATTAAACTACTCAGATCCTTCAATAAGAGATGCCAGGGAGTTTGGAGTTACAACAGCATATATATCCCCTGGAGGAAAGTCTGTGAGACTTGGAAGAGGTGCTGTAATAAAGACTATGGGAGCATCACTTTTACATCAAAGTTTATACAAAAAGACCATATTAGAGATCTTGCTAGAATCTCCTGACGAATATTATGAAAGTGATCTCAGGATGAACATCTTGAGAGAATTCAGAAAGCTATATGCAAATGATAAGAAGTTCAGATCAATTTTGGGTAACGCTGATAGAGTCTTCGTTGTTGCAATGTCCTATGAGAGTATAGAAACTGCATTGAACCTTGCACAGGAGTTCAAGTTCCTAAACAAACTTACCATTGTAGGAGCTCCAGAGGCTATTAAAGTAGCTTCCTATATAAAAGAGTTCAATATCCCTATAGTATATGGTCCATTCTGGATAACAGATCCACTATATCTTGATAGATGGAATTTTAATAACGTTGTTAGACTCTACCGGATGGGAATCACAGTTTCATTATCAACTTTTCACCCACTTATGGACATAAAGCTACTTCAACTTGCACCTGCACTGGCTATAAGATATGACCTCAATGAAAAAGAGGCAACAAGTATATTTTCCCATAATGCAGCAGTAGCACTTGGGATCCAAAATATCGTGGGAATAATCTCGCCAGGAAAAGATGCAGATCTCGTGGTTTGGGAGGCAGAGGCCTACGACATGAAGGAAGGTATAAAGGAAGTATATATACGTGGGGTTCGAGTCAGTAGGACTGTATCTATCCCTCAGTGAATCACAAGAAACGGTACTGGAATGAAGCATAATATG
>QMTT01000021.1 GCA_003663565.1 Thermoplasmata archaeon | reverse complement strand
GTATTGTAGTAGTAGCACTTGATGAGATAGATAGACTTGTGAAGAAGAGTGGAGACAGCGTTATATATATGTTAACCCGTATAAACGAGAGCCTAAAGAACTCAAAGTTATCCCTTATAGGTATTGCCAATGATATAAACTTCGTTGACCTCTTAGATGTGAGAGTGCGCAGTAGTCTCGTGCATGAGAGGATCCTTTTCCCTCCCTATAATGCTAGACAACTTGAGGACATCCTTAGGGATAGGGCTAAGATAGCATTCTATGAAGGCGTCCTTGAACCGTCAGTCATACCCTTCTGTGCGGCCGCATCTGCAAGGGAATATGGTGATGCTAGAGTGGCACTTGACTTACTGAGGACAGCTGGTGAAATAGCAGAGAGAAACGGAGAGAGCAAAGTCAGGGAAGGACACGTACGACTTGCTATAAAAAGACTTGAAATGGATACTGTAATAGAAGCCATAAAGACGTTACCAACCCATGGCAAAGCTGTGCTTTATGCCCTTTATAAGAAAACCTTAAGTGAAATGCGCAAAGGAAAGAAATTCTCAGAGATAGAAACTACCACTGGGGAGCTATATCAAGAGTACCTTAATGTTTGTTATTTTCTTGGGATACCGCCAGTTACTCAAAGGAGATTCACAGATTTCGTTTCATATTTGGATGAGATAGGACTCTTGAATGCTAGAATAGCTTCTAGAGGGCGCTATGGAAGAACTAAGATAATTAAGCTAGCTTCTGATGTGAGTTATGTAGAAGAAGGACTAAAGAGTGATCCAGAGTTCAGCAGTTTATTCGTGAGAAGACCTGTGCAAACCTCGTTAGAAAAGTACTTCTCATCTCTGTAGTGGTCAGCTCATAAGATATCTCCTCTTCTCAAGCCAAAGAGTTATCTTTTTGTACACTCTTATAAGTCCTTCTATAATCAGGGGAGATGAAAATATAAGAGCATAAAAGACACCTCCAAGGATTTTACATAACAAAGGTATCTTGTTGACGTACTCTGAGCCTATAAAGTATAGTTTCAGGATACCTAAGTAAGGAATCTCTAGACCCACTTTTGCAACAATCCATTCAGGCCTTATGGGCATGTGGTAAGATATACTGACCTCCTGATCTGTAAAATCATTGTTATCTCCTTTTGTGATAAACCCACTACAAGGAGCTCTCCAAATACCAGTCGAGTCTATGATTACATCTCCCTTGTTTACCCACTTTATTGCCCTATGGACGATTAAAACAGAACCATTATACCTTCGATATACTATCACATCTCCGAAGTCCCCAAAAGACTTATATCCTATTTTTCTGCCTTTTTCCCAAGTAATGATCTCACTCGGATCCTTTATTACTTTGAGCACAACTATATCTCCAGGCTCCAGTGTTCCAATGTAAAAAGGACTGTTATCTATGTGCATCATGCTTGTGGACTCAACAACTGCTAAGGGCTGTGGCCAGACACCTGAGTATGCATATATTGCACCCAAAAGTATTGAAAAAATAATAAGAGCATCTATGCCAGGATTTTTGAGTATTTTCTTAATAAGGCTTTTGACATTCATCATGATGCCTCCTTAAATGTATTACTAAGATGCCCTACATATTACTTTGAGGATCGTAAGGATTTCATACATGTACGAAACATAATCATAATAAGTGACAGTTCTTCCAAAGGGTCTTTATTAGCTTTATTAAGTAGCGAATTAGTCTAAGATTTAAAGTTGAAGCATAATTTATAGTTTGAATAAACACTGGAGAGCTCTATAAGTCTTGATGTTTTAAAAATGATAGGAAAAAGTTAATAACCTTAAGAAATTCCAAACGCCAGCTAGAGGCGTTACTTTGCCCAAAGGGGGCATACTTGTGTATAATATCACAGGGGATATGATCTCCAGGAGACTTCGAAAGGAAATCTCAAAAAAGTTTGCATCAGTCGGATTTGCATTAAGTAAAAGTGGTCTTCAAAAACTTTTAGAATTAAATATTCTTGATGACGAATTGGATAAATTCATAGAAAAGATAACGAAAGGTTATTTTTCAAGAAGAGAAAGGATTTTGCACTCAGACGATATAGAAGCTTTATTTAACGGAAAAACTCCAAAAAGGGAGTACATTTATAAGGAACCACAGCTGAAACCTGCAATTGAAATATATAAAGAGAATACTCTATCTAAGCAAGAAGCTCCACAGGTAGATACTTCCAATACAGAATTTACAAGTAGTGAAACCATAGAAGATCTCAAGGTTCATTCACTAGGCACTAAGCATCCTGAAAAATGCCAAGAGAGTATATCTCTTGAAGGTCCTTCTAATAAATGTATTTCTTCTGATATTGAAAACCAAACAACTGTTAACACACAGAATGTAGGCGTTACACAAACCTTATATAATGATATCGCGTCAGACATCGTGATAAAAAGGTCACCTGACGGAGGAGTTGCTATCGAGGTTTTGGAGGAACCTATGCCAAATATATCAGAAACTGGAATACTATTAGACAGGTTATCACCATTTAGCAAGCTCCCAGAGATCTTATTCAAAAAAACTCTTCAGGGTGGAGAGATAAAAACAGAAGAGTATGATTTTTCTGTTAAAACTACAAGGAAAAGAAAACCAAGAGAAGAATTCGATGCAGAGTATAAACTTATCCATTTTGAGCCTCAGAAAATGTTCTCCAGAGGAGTTGAAGATGACTTCATAAACCTCTTCAGGAGCCGATATGAAAAGCTAAGAAAGTACATTATTGAAAGGGTTCAAAGAAAAAAGGCATTAAACCCTAAACTAAAGGATGCAAGAATATTACAATCATCAGAGATCCCCATCATGAGCAACACTCCGGTTGTTTTCATAGGTATTGTTAACAACTTTAAAGAACTCAAACAAAAGGACTCCTACATAATAGACATGTTTGACTATGAAGGAGAAATCATTGTCCATGTAAAGAAAAAGCGTGGAAACCTTGTCCTATATCCTGGAGACGTTATAGGAGTTATAGGCAAGGCAAAAAGATCTTCAGGAAAAATCATAATGTACGTAGAAAGTGAAGACTTTGTTATCTTCCCAGAAATAAAACCAAAGAAGTCTATTTCAGAAGTTGACATCCTTAAGGAACTTCCAGACTTTAGAATAGCAGTAACATCAGACATCCATGTTGGAAGCAAACACTTCATGGAAAAGGCTTTTGTGAGGTTCATAGACTGGCTAAATAATTCAGAAGAGGCGTCAAATATTAAGTTCTTGATAATTCCAGGTGATCTTGTTGATGGTGTAGGAGTATACCCTAATCAAGAAAAAGAGCTCGAAATATTGGACATATACAAACAATACGAGAAACTTTCTTCATATCTCGATGCAATAGATGATTCCATAGAAATTATAATAACCCCAGGAAATCACGACATCGTGAGGCCTTCTTTACCACAACCTCCACTGCCTACTGATGTTATAAGTAAAGCATCAAGAAAAATTGTATCCGCACCTAATCCCTCTCTTGTAGAGATGTGGGGAAAAATGCGAATACTAACACTTCATGGAGTTCCACTCGAGGACATAATAGCTACAACACCAGGCCTTACACATGAGACTCCTACAGATGCAATGAAGATACTTCTTGATAGGAGACACCTTGCTCCATGCTATGGTGATAAAACACCAATACAGCCCCTGCCTGATGATCTATTAGTTATAGAAGATGAAATCATACCAGACATGTTCGTTACAGGACACGTACATAGATTTGAGTACAAGGTCTATAAAGGAATACTCCTAATAAACGGATCAACGTGGCAGAAACAGACACCTTATCAGAAGACCCATGGGATTAACCCAGTTCCTGGACGTGTTGGCATCATAAATTTAAAGAGCTATCTTCTTGGCAATAAAGATTACATTATTGTGAAAAACTTTGGTGAGTGATGATGAGCGTTCAAAGACCTTATACTGACGAAGATATCAGAAGATACTTTGAGATGTTACACGAAGAGCTCGAAAGGGCATATAAAATAGCAGAAAAGGCTAGACAAAAAGGATATGACCCTGTAAGATTTGTGGAAGTTCCAAAGGCCGAGGATCTTGCTGCAAGAGTTGAAGAATTAGTAGGGCCTAAAGGCGTTGCAAAGGTCATAAGAGAGCTTACTTCCCAAGGCATCGAAAGAGAGCTCATAGCGTTTAAAGTCGTTGAGATGATTGCCAATAAGAAGTTTGACGAATTGAAAAATGTTGATGATAAAAGAGTTCTACTAGAAAAGGCCATTAGGACTGGGCTAGCAATATTAACTGAAGGAATTGTTGTAGCACCAATAGAAGGAATTGCAGACGTCAAAATAAAGAAAAATCTCGATGGAACTGATTACGTTGCCGTTTATTATGCTGGACCAATAAGATCTGCTGGAGGTACTGCTCAAGCATTAAGTGTTCTTATAGCTGACTACGCAAGGAGACTTTTAGGTATAGGAAGATACACACCCACAGATGATGAGGTAGAAAGATACAAAGAAGAAATAGGCTTATACAAGATAATACAGCACCTTCAATATGAACCAAGTCCTGAAGAAATAGAACTTGTTGTTAGAAACTGTCCAGTATGCATAGATGGTGAGGGAACAGAAGATAAAGAAGTCTCAGGATATCGAGACCTTCCTAGAGTGGAGACAAACAAAGTACGTGGGGGAATGTGTCTCGTAATTGCAGAGGGTCTTTGTCTTAAAGCATCAAAGCTCAAAAAATATGTAGATAAACTCGGAATAGATGGTTGGGAGTTTCTCGATAAGATAATAGATATTCAATCTCACCAAGAGGAGTCTGGAGAAGAAGAAATTGATGAAGAAAACGAAGAATATGAAGAAGATGTTGTAGACAACATCGAAGAGCTAGAGTCCAAGTATCTTAGAGATATCGTTGCTGGAAGACCTGTTTTTGCTCATCCTGGATTTAAGGGAGGATTTAGACTAAGATATGGCAGAGCTCGCACTGGAGGAATTGCAGGGACTGCAATTCATCCCGCCACGATGTATATTTTGGAGGAGTTCATAGCAATAGGAACACAGCTAAAGATAGAATTTCCAGGAAAGGCCACTGTAGCCACGCCCTGTACATCAATAGAGGGCCCAATAGTTCTTCTCAAGGATGGATCTTTAGTACAGGTAAACAGTATAGAAGATGCTAAAATGTTCGTAAAGCAGGATTTAATAGATAGAATAATCGATCTTGGAGAAATCCTCATACCGTTTGGAGAATTCCTTGAGAATAATCATGAGTTATTACCAGGAGCATACTGTGAAGAGTGGTGGATACAAGAAGTTAAAGAAAAGCTTGGAAACATAAATGAAGAAGAGTGGTTAAGAATAAACGACCCATTTGAGGCCTTTTACAGGTCAGAAGAATATCAAATCCCATTACATCCAAGATTCCTTCTTTTCTGGGGAGATATTACTGTTCAAGATGTAGACTTTCTTAGAGAGTATATAATTAAGAATGGTGAATGGAAAGACGATAAGTTATTCATAAAAAAGGATAAAAAAGTAAAGGAAATATTAATAGAGCTTGGAGCTCTTCATAAAGAGGAAAATGAGTATATAGTAGTTGAAAAAAGATTTTCTTATCCTCTTTTAAGAGGTTGTGGCTTGGACTTAAATGGAAACGTCATCGTAATCTCTAAGGAAAGAGTAGAGTTTGCTCAAAACAGTAGGGACAACATCTTAAGATATGTCTCTGCACTTTCTGGAGTAGAGATCAAGAATAAAGCACCAACTCGTGTTGGAGCAAGGATGGGAAGACCTGAAAAGGCTAAGGAGAGGAAACTTAAACCACCAGTCCATGGATTAGTACCTGTAGGACTCATAGGAGGCAGTACAAGAAGCATAATAAAGGCACTAGAAAATGGTGGAAAAGTGATAACTGAAGTATCTCTACGTGTTTGTGAACACTGTGGTTATAAGACTCCCTTTCCAAGATGTCCAGCATGTGGTGGTTCTACAAGACCTATAACAAGTTCTCCCGTAAAAACTACCGTAGATTTAAAATTCACTATAGAGAACGTTACAAAAAGGCTAAAGACACCCCTTCCGAGAGAGGTTAAGGGAGTGCGAGGTCTTAACTCACGACTGAAAATACCAGAACCAATTGAAAAAGCTATACTAAGGGCAAAACATGGTGTTTATGTCTTTAGGGACGGTACCATAAGATTTGACATGACAGATGCTCCTTTGACACACTTTAAGCCTAAAGAAATAGGTGTCAGCGTGGAGAAACTCAAAGAGCTTGGCTACGATAGGGATTATCTCGGGAACGAGCTAGTTTCAGATGAACAAATAGTACCCCTTTTTCCTCACGACATAATAATTTCTAGACAGGCTGCAGAATATCTCGTGAAAGTAGCGAAGTTCATAGATGATCTCCTTGTAAATTTCTACGGATTAGAGCCCTTCTATAACGTTAAAAAACCAGAGGATCTCATAGGCCATCTTGTTATAGGTCTTGCTCCTCATACATCTGCGGGAGTCTTAGGGAGGATAATAGGATTTACAGATGCAAGAGTGTGTTTTGCACATCCGTACTTTCACACTGCGAAGAGGAGAAACTGTGTTGCACCAAAAACAGAGATTTATGTCATAGACGAAGAAGGTTTACACATTAGAAAGATAGAAAACCTATACTACAAGATACCAAAGGAACCTATTGAACTCGACGACTTCGGAACCTTTGGAAAAGCTCCAGATAATATGTATGTGATTTCTATAGATGAAAATGGAAGGCTAATGCGGGGAAAGATAAAATATATAACAAGATCCAAAGCGCCAGAACATATGATTAGGATAAAAACCCTTTATGGTCGTAGCATTGAGGTAACACCAGAGCATAGACTGTTGATATATAGAAATAACAGAATAGAGGAAATAACAGCAATGGAAGCAAAGATAAACGATGAGCTAATTGTTTATGGAAAAGACATGGAAAAAGTTTTGGGAGACATTTCTAGAGATCCTATTGTAGAAATAGAAATTGTAAAGCCAAACTATGAGTGGGTATATGACATAGAAGTTGAAGAACTTCATAATTATGCCATAAACGATTTCGTATTCGTTCATAACTGTGATGGAGATGAAGATTCCATAATGCTTCTGCTTGATGGCCTCATAAACTTCTCAAGGCATTATCTGCCAGAGAAAAGAGGAGGGCTTATGGATACACCGCTAGTATTAACGACGAAAATAGATCCAAGTGAAGTAGACAAAGAAGTTCAGAGTATGGATCTTATGAAAAGATATCCATTAGAATTCTATAGAGCAACTTTAAAGAGGGCTAATCCAAAGGATCTTGAAGGATCAGTAATAGAAACTGTAGGCACTCGTTTGAAAAAAGGTAAAGACCTTTATGTAAACCTGTGGTTCACACATGATAATGGAGACATAGGACTTGGCCCTAAGGTGACTTCATACTCAGACCCAAGTATAAAGAACATGCAAATGAAAGTAGAAAGGCAAATGATGTTAGAGAGAAAACTAAGAAGTGTGAATCCAGATGACGTGGCTAGAAGACTCATAGACAAACACTTCATAAGAGATATCTCAGGAAACCTTAAGGCTTTTTACACGCAAGAGTTCAGATGCACTAACTGTAATGCAAAGTTCAGGATTCCGCCACTTAATAACACATGTCCAAACTGCGGAAAGAAAGGCTCTATAGTTCTTACAGTTAAACAGGGAAGTGTTGAAAAGTATCTTGGTATTGCAAGGAAGCTCGCAGAAGAATATGACGTAGGCATATACTTAAAGGGGAGAATAGAGGTCATTTCTGGACAGATATCAGCCACATTTGGATTGTCAAAAATTAGCTTATTTGATCTTGATTCAAAGAACAGTAAGAAGAAGGCAACAATAGACGATTTGTTTACCAACTGACATCCTTCTCGTCTTGGCACTTCGCAAAGACTTTGTAAGATTGATTTGTGCCTTAGTTAAGGAGTTTATATTTTATTACCTGTTCTGGTTATCCGTAACTTTTGCAACGGCTAACCTTACCTCCCTTGGCTTCATTAGAGGGTTCTCGGAAGCACGCGAGCCCCACATATCGGGGGATCATCACATTATAATGAAATAAGCTCTGAGAATGTTTTAAAATTGCAGGGGACCATGAGTGTCAAACTTT
>QMTT01000020.1 GCA_003663565.1 Thermoplasmata archaeon | reverse complement strand
TATCTGTGCTGCTGCTCCCAGAAGGAATGTCACTGGATTTGCTATTAATGGACCAAAGTCTGTAAGAGCCCCAAGGCCTAGAAATATTATGATCGGTATTATTTCCGTCTCAATAAGATAATGATATATAATGTCGAAGAACTCCTTCAGGTTCTGAGTCGCAGGGAAATTCACCAATATCGTCGTAAAACCAATTGGCACAAGAAGTAACGGTTCCATCTCATATTTTATTCCAAGATAAATAAAAAGACCACCAACTAACATCATAACTATATTCTGCCATGTTAGCTGAACGAAACCCATGCTTTCGAAGACATATTTGATAGCCTCTGTGAGTTCACCTATCATGATAAAATCACCATTTGGTCATGAAACTGCAAATAGAGGATCATCTGTATTTACAGAATCTCCAGGCTTAACATATAATTTCGTTATTCTTCCATCCTTAGGTGCTACGACCTCATTCTCCATCTTCATTGCCTCTATATAAAGCACTGTTTGACCACTTTTAACCTCTTGACCCTCGGAAACCAGCACCCTTGTTATCTTGCCAGGAAGCGGTGCTCTTACTATTTCTCCAATTCCCTCTGCTGGAGGTTGTACTGCTGCTACTTCCTCCTTAGAAACAGCCTTTACTCTCTCCACAACTTTAGGAGTCTCTGTTACTGCCTCTTTAGGTTTTTCATCTACCGTTATCTCAGAAGAGCCCCTCATTATAGAGGTTGCTACCGGTACTCCAGCTATCTCTTCAACTTCAACCACATATTCCTTCCCATTAACTACCACCTTAAATTTCATTCTTGTCATAATGTATTCCTCCTGATGCCTTCTTCAATAAGCACCTCGTCAACATTCATCCTTGTAATAGAATACTTTGGATTATGAGCCTCAAGCTTGAGTGCGATATTCCAAAGAGATCCTGCCATGGGTTTTTCAGGGACTCTTGGCATTATTCCTCTTTCCTTAAGTAGCATGTATGCTGCTATTGCAGCGCCAATGGCAGCCACAACTTCCTCCTCTTCTGCTTTTACAGCCTCAACTTCAGATATTTTTATTTTCTTTTCTTTTATAGTCTTCCTTTCAAGCCTCAGTGCCATTCTGTTAACAATTACACCAATGAAATATATGGTGATGGATAATATTCCAAGGACTAAGAAGACTACCGTAATCCCAATGATTGCTACAGTAATACCATCAAAGAACCTATTAGAGCCTTCCCCTAATGCTAACAAAAAGAAAGGATTAAGCGAAAGCATAAACCTCACACAGGCATGTTCCCGTGCTTCTTAGGAGGTCTCTTTTCCCTCTTATTACGCAGCATTTGAAGTGCAAGATATATCTTAGGTCTCGTCTCTGCAGGGTCTATGACATCATCTATGTAACCACGCTCTGCTGCTCTGTATGGATTAGCATACTTTCTACGATATTCATCTATGAACTCCTGTCTCTTCTTTTCTCTTTCCTCAGGGATCTCTATTGTTGTTAGCTCCTTACGGAATATCACATCAACAGCTCCTTCTGGGCCCATGACAGCGATCTCTGCTGTAGGCCAAGCATAAACGATATCTGCTCCAAGATCCTTGCTACACATAGCGAGATATGCACCTCCATATGCTTTCCTTATTATCACTGTTATCTTAGGCACTGTAGCCTCCGAGTACGCATAGAGCATCTTGGCTCCGTGTCTTATTATTCCACCATGCTCTTGTCTCGTCCCAGGCATGAACCCTGGAACATCAACAAAGGTCACTATAGGAATATTAAAAGCATCACAGAACCTTATGAATCTTGAGGCTTTATCTGAAGAGTCTATGTCCAAGACTCCTGCAAGATGTGCCGGTTGATTTGCTATTATTCCCACTGTGTATCCTCCAATGCGTGCAAATCCTATGATAATGTTTTTAGCCCACTCTGGCTGAATCTCGAAGAACTCACCATTGTCAACGACACGCTTTATGACTTCATGCATGTCATATGGTACGTTCGGATTTGTAGGAACTACATTTCTCAATTCGGGATCTGTCCTCATTGGGTCATCTCCTGTATTAACGTACGGTGGATCCTCCATGTTATTCTGAGGTAGGTAACTTAAGAGCTTTCTGACAAGCTCTAGGGCTTCTTCATCGCTTCTAGCTTTCAGATGCGCCACTCCAGACTTCTTAGTATGGGCATCTGCTCCACCCAGCTGCTGGTGATCAACGTCTTCTCCAATTACAGCTTTCACTACCTTGGGTCCCGTTATGTACATATAGCTCGTATTCTCTACCATAATCACGAAGTCCATAAGAGCAGGAGAGTAAACAGCGCCTCCTGCCGAAGGACCCATTATAACTGCTATTTGTGGAATCACACCAGATGCAAGAACGTTTCTAAAGAATATTTGTCCATATCCTGAAAGGGCATCAACGCCTTCTTGGATTCTTGCTCCTCCGGAATCGTTTAATCCTATCACTGGTGCACCGACTTTCATTGCAAGATCAAGCAGGTAAGCTATCTTTTTGGCATGGAGCTCTCCTAATGATCCTCCCATAAATGTAAAGTCCTGGGCATAAACAAAGACTAATCTACCGTTTATTTTTCCATAACCTGCTATAACACCATCACCGTGCTTCCTTTTTTTGTCAAGACCAAAGTCTGTGTTTCTTGCAAGAACTAGTGGCTGTATTTCCACAAAAGTTCCGGGATCTAGCAGTTTTTCTATGCGCTCTCTGGCACTTAGTATGCCTTTTTCTCTCCTTTGCTTAGCCTTTTCCTCGTTCCCAATATATGCCTCCTTCTTGAGCTCCTCAAGCTCTTTGAGAAGACCTTCCATTGTTCTTTCCATTATTCTCCACCTTCCTCAACGAACTCTATAAGAACACGCTTTGTAGACTTTGGATGCAAAAACGCTATTGGCTTACCTTCAGCACCTATTCTTGGTTCCTTATTTATCCACACAAATCCCTTAGATTCAAGCTCTTCTATTGCGTCCTTTATAGAATCTACAGAAAATGCTATGTGATGTAAACCACCGCCTTTTTCCTTCACGAACTTATAAACAGGAGAATCCTCAGATGTCGGCTCTATTAACTCTACATAAATACCATTAACATCAAACATTGCCACACGAACTTTTTGATCCTTTACTTCCTTGATCTCTTTTGGATCCATGCCAAGCACTTGTCTAAATGTGTTTACAGCGTCTTCAAGGTTCTCAACGGCTATTGCAACATGATTGAGTCCTTTAACCCTCATAATGCATCACCATGCACAACCCTTATATGAATAAACAGATAGATGCTTTAAGGATTAGCATTATCACTAGAGTGATTGCCCGCGTGCTATATTTTAGCTATGAGTGAAACTTGGGGAGTGCACGCGGGCTTCTCCCTTCCACGCTTCATCATGATCAGCGCGTCATTGGGGCAGCCTCACGTGGGATGAGTATTATCCTCTCGCCCATGATGGTTATCCTGCCGTCATGGAGGTGGGAGAGCGTGTTTAGACATGCAATCCAGAACCTGAAAGCAGTTATCTATAAGCTTTGGCAAAATGCTTTTAAGTTTTTCACTGGACCCTCCCCCCATTATTTCCAGTGGAGACTAAGGGAGGATCCAATGCAAATATTGAAGATGAGTTGAACAATGTATAACGAAAACTCTCTTTGGATTGGACATCCAATATATAAAGACAAAACTTGCAATAAAATAAATTTCAGACTATGCATTTAATATTACCCTAAAAGGCTAAAAACTTCGAAGAAGTAGATAGGGAATCGCATATGAAGGCAGTCATAGTTATAACAGATTACAAACACGAAAGGGAGTTCATTTCACTATGCGCTTCAGCGTCAATAGAGATAATAGGAAAAATAAAACAAAACGTCAAGGAACCAAATCCAAAGTATTACATAGGATCTGGAAAGGTAAAAGAACTTGAAAAAATTTGTAAAGAACTTAATCCAGATATTGTAATTTTCGATGTTGATCTAAAGCCGTCTCAAATGTATAGACTGAGTAAAAAACTTTCACGAGACATATGGGATAGGTTAAGACTTGTCTTGGAGATATTTAGGAAAAAAGCAAGAACTAAGGAAGCAAAGCTTCAAGTAGAACTTGCAAACTTAAGATACCAAGTTCCTATAATTAAGGAACATGTAAACCTTGTTAAACGAGGAGAGCATCCAGGTTTTATGGGTGGTGGAGAATATGCAACAGCAGATTATCTTGAAATGATAAAGAAAAGAATAAAGCGTATAAAGTCGGAGCTAGAATCGATACAAAAGAAAAATGAAAGTAGGAATTCCCTAAGGAAAAGCTTAGGATTTATAATAGTAAGTATAGCAGGATACGCAAATGCTGGAAAAAGTAGCATAGCAAAAGTTCTTTCAGGGTATGATCTTCCGATAGATAATATGATGTTCTCTACGATAGCAACATATACAAAGAAAATAAAAGGAAAACATCCAATATTAGTAATAGATACTGTCGGATTTGTAAGAAATCTTCCAGTATGGATGATAGAGTCATTTAGAACTACGTTTAAAAGCGTGTATGACTCTGATCTTTTACTTTTCGTTGTAGATTTTAGTGAAGATATAAATGAGATATACGAAAAAATATCTTCAGGAATAGAGCTTCTTGGAAGAGAAGTTTTGCCTCCAACAATATATGTACTTAACAAGATAGATCTTATAAAAAACAGATCAGAAATCACTAAAAAACTATCTTTTCTTAAGGAAAAAGGGATACTAAATGATAAAAACTATGTGTTGACATCTGTCGTAACAGGAGAGGGTATACAAAATTTAATCTTAAAAATATATGAGCATGCAAAAACAGCTAGGATTTGTGAAATAGCCCTCAAAAGAGAAGATCCAAAGACAAGAGAGATTATGAAGATGCTTTTAGATAGGGCATATATAATGGAATATAAGGAGAACGAAAGCGATATATTTATAAAGGCAGGAATGCACGAGAAGACCTACAACAACATCATAGCAATACTTGCGAGTTCCACTGGAAATAATGGGGGGAGGGTCCAGTGAAAAACTTAAAAGCATTAGCCTTCGATATAGATGGAACGATAACAGACGATCGCAGGATTCTATGCTTAGATGCTGTTAAGGCCATTAGAGAAGTGGAGAGTAAGGGAATAATAACGATTGTAGCAACTGGCAACGTTTTACCAGTAGCATATACAATTTCGGAGTTTATAGGATCATCTGGTCCAATTATAGCAGAAAATGGTGGAGTTATATTTTTTAAAGATGTATTTGAGCGTATAATATTAGGAAATAGAAAAAAGTGCCTGAGATTGATTAAGATTTTGGAGAAAGAAGGAATCAAAGTAGAGAGAACACTCACAGACATGTGCCGACTCTCCGAGGTTACTCTTCTTAGGAACGTTCCAGTGGAAATTATACATAGTATCATGGCAAAATATGGCATAGATGACTTAACTGTAGTGGATACAAAGTTTGCAATACATATAACTGAAGCGCGAGTTAACAAGGGAGTGGCATTAAGAGTTATCATGGAAAAACTTGGCCTTAAACCATCTGAAGTAGCGTATATAGGAGATTCTGAGAACGATGTAGGAGCATTCTCTGTAGTGGAATATTCAGTAGCTTTAGCAAATGCTCCAGATTGGGTCAAAAAGAGAGCTAAATACACGACCAAGAGATCTTATGGAGAGGGTTTTGTTGAGGCTTTACGTATCTTAGGAATCTTGTAGCTTAAGTGAGGATAGGTTAATAGGGGAGTTATTATGAATATGATAAAACTTGTCGAATTGAAACGTTTAGAGGCTTCAAGAAATATTTCCATTAAAGAGCTCAGATCTGGAAATGTTCGAGTGAACGTTCACGTGTCAAATAAAGTGAAATCTTTTGTAAAGGATGGTGACGATTATATACTGACCATAGTGATCCATGTCGATTACGTGGGACTGGGTTACATCCTTGCAGAGTTCGATGTACACATCGATAAATCTCACGGAGAGAAAGCGTTCTCTGAGTGGAGGAGCTCTGGAAAGGTTCCAGAAAAGCTCATGAATATGGCCCTTAGTGTTATATATTCCGCTCCAGTAATTGACTTGATGATCGTATCAAAGGTTATGAACTTACCGCCACCGATACCGCTGAGGGTTTCCATTGGAAAACCTGGGGGTGAGAAGTCATCAACATCCAATATAGGAGTTATGTGATCTCAGAGAAAGCGTTCTTGGCATGTATGCTAGAACTTTTGGCGCCAAAGCCTGGAAACGTTAATAGGTATCATGACTTCAAAAACAAGACTATAATAGACTTTTTATATGGATCCATATCGGTTGTAAGACTTGTAAGAGATGTATTCCTAGGAATGCCTCCGGGGGATGCTCTTATAGAAAGTGTTCAAACGATGTTAAGGCTTGCTCGGGGAAATACGCATCTTGGGATACTAATTATGTTTTTTCCTATATCTATGGCAGCCAAGGAAATATTCTTTTGGAATAGGTCTGATCTTGCAAAAAGAGCTAGTGAAGTACTAAAGGAAATACCTCCAGAGGAGACAGTAAAGATAGCAAAGGCCGTTAAGTATGTATCTCCACCACTTCCGATGATAGGAGACAGAGATATGGACGTCACAACAGATGAAGTCTTAAGGAATATTCTAGAAAAGAAAATAACTGCTTATGAGTGGTTTAAGGCTGGGAGTTCTGTAAATATAGTTGCAAAGGAGCTCGTGGATGGTTATAAGCTAACACTTGAAGTATCTAGGATTATAGAAAATAAAAAAGAAGATTTAGGACTATCAAAGGCTATCGTTGATGCGTCCATTTATGTAATGTCTCGTGTCATAGACTCACATATGGCCGCTGAGAAGGGTGAAAGCTTAGCAAAGAGTGCCATGGAATGGGCACGTGCAATAGTAGTCTCTGGATATGACGATGATGAAATAAAAAAGTTTGATTCTTGGCTTAGAGAACACCAAGCTAATCCTGGATCTACTGCAGATATAGTAACTACGGCCCTATTTTTGTTACTTTTGGAAGGGGTGCTTTGAATTCTGTTAGAAGTGATACGAATGATTCCAGGCATATACGAAGCCATAATATTCATAAGGAAAGAGCCGTATGTTGTGGGAGTGAAGCTCCCAGAGAAAGTATCCTATGTTTTTGAGGGATCTAAACTTTATGATATTATTGAAAAGGGACTTGATGTACTTGTTTGGTTTCCGGAGTGGAGGGACTTAGAGATACTCGTGAGAGTGTCCCTAGGACGTAAGGAGGGTGTGGAACCTCCACCCCAAGTTTTCCACTGGAGAATAGAAAATGTATACGAAAAAAAATATTTTGATGATTTAGGCAACGTGATGGTAAAAGTAGTAAAATACAGTGGAGATATTGATTCTACTGCGTTTTCAGGGAATGAAATATCGCGCGGACGTGCACTTGCTCTAGAGGCTGCAGTAGTATACAGTAGACTTATTAAATATCCTCATGTAGGATGGCTACATGAAAAATATTGGAGCACGTTATCCGAGGCTATAAGACTCTGTCCTGATCCAGGAAAAGAACTCTTAAGTTTTTCTGGAATGCCAAAAGTCCTGTGGGTTATCACAGGGGGATATACCTGGCTAAATGAGAGTTTAAATATCATTGAACGTCTAAGAAAGAAATGCTATGTTAAAGTGCTTCTTACAGATTTTGGTGCAGAAATCTTAAAGAAGACTTCTTCTACAAGCATCTCTGCAGTAGAGGGTAAAAAGGCATATTATGAGGCTTCTTCAGTAGTTAGTGGTCGTTATGATATCGTAGTAGTATCTCCTGCGACATCTAACACAGTTTCAAAGATACTTCTTGGGATTGCTGATACTCCTGCCACTATAGCTGCTACACACGCATTTAAGCTTAAGTTTCCCGTGATAATTCTGCCTACAGATTATAAAGGGGAAATGTACACCGAAGAAGAGAAGTATGAAATACCCTTAAACCCATACTTTAAATATCAGGTGGAGCTCTTGAAAGCCTTAGGTTATTATGTTGTGAAGGATCCTAAGGAGCTCATGGAAGTACTGAGGAGATACATACCTACTCTTTAGGTGATGTCTAATGCCATATTATCTTGAAGACCTGAAAAAATTGTTTGCTCATCTTTATAAAGTATGTAGGGGAAGATCAGGACTTATCTCTTATACATGTGTTAAGAATTTTCTTTTAAATCCTCTTGGTTATGGTATAAATAAGGAAGAGTTTAAGGAGATACTTTTAGAAGCTATTGATAAAGGAATAATAACCGAAATAGAACGTAAGGGGGAGAAATTTATTAAATTACAATATGATT
>QMTT01000019.1 GCA_003663565.1 Thermoplasmata archaeon | reverse complement strand
GTGTTTTTATCTCACTAAATTTTTGTCGAAAAAAGCATCGTCCTTTATGATAGGGAAAATCCCAGCACTAACACAGATTGCTTGAATCTTGTTTCCTACCTTAATACCTGCAACTATATTTGTTTATATTTGTTGAGTATTGTCCAAATATATTGTATAATCGTCCTCAAATGTTCATATAAATGAAGTTCTTATTAGGAAGATTTCTACACAAAATCATTAATAATTACAAGAGGATATTGGGAATGTCTTATACATCAAAGTCCTCTTTGCTTTAGACTAAAATCATAACATCTTATCCCAAAAGTCCCTAGGAGATAATACTGATTTAAAGGAGATGAGCACTATGAAAAGAACTCTTAAAGTAGTACTCGCTCAATATGAAGCAAAACTCGGTGATAAGGAATGGAACTCCGAGAGGATCCTAGAGGTCACATCAAAGGTACGTAGTGACATCTACGTATTTCCAGAACTTTATCTCACAGGATATCTCATAAAGGACAGAGTATTATATCTTGCAGAGGACCTGAAGAATCCTTCTAGGGAATTAAAGAATCTTATAGAAAACCTAAGAGAGTTAAATTCACTAGTAATTTTTGGATTTCCAGAAAAAGATCTAAGAGGAATTTATTATAACTCAGCAATGATATTGGGTAAAGGACTTATTAAAGTATACAGGAAATCTCATCTTCCAAACTTTGGCCCATTTAGGGAGATGCTATATTACTCACCAGGGGAGCCCTATCAACCAATAATAGAAGTAAATAATGATCTTAGAATAGGCATAGAAATATGTTATGACATCTTCTTTCCCGAGATTGCCAAATATTACGCCCTTCAAGGAGCAGATCTTCTCATAACAATTTCAGCATCGCCAATAACCTCTAGAGCACTATTTGAGAAGCTTATACCAGCAAGAGCTATTGAAAACGTTTTATACCATGCATATGTTAACTATCCAGGGGTTTCCGAGGATCTTCTCTTTTGGGGTGGGAGTCGAGTAGTAGATCCTAGAGGAAACATAATATCTAAAGCCAAATACTTTGAGGAGGATCTCGTCATAGCTGAAATAGACTTAGAGAAGCTTAACGTAATGAGACTCTTAAGACCCACATATAGAGATACAATAATAAGTCACTAAGGAGTACCACTCTGAGGATGCTTATGATGGACATCATCAAGAACATCCCTAAGGATCTCGAAAGTATCTATGGAAATCTAGTTGAAACCCTTGAAGCCTCTGTTAAGAATCTAAGGGAGATTTATCATACCAAAGACTTCGGAATAGCGTTTTCTGGAGGACTTGATAGTAGCCTCTTAGGATACCTAGCAATGAAGTACTTAAATCCAACGTTTTATGTTGTTGGATTTGAACATTCAAAGGACATAGAAAACGCAATTGAGAGTCTCTCTCTTATGTTTGGAGAAGATTATGCGGGAAGACTGAAAGTCATAAAGATCACGGACGACTATGTCCTCGAAGCCCTTAAGGTGTTCTCTAAACTTGGCCTTGAGGATGTGCTTACAGCATCATTTGAAGTCCCATTATATATAGTCCTAAAGCATTCAGATGAAAAGGTTATAATAAGTGGCCAAGGAGCGGATGAACTCTTCGGAGGATACATGAAGTATCTCAAAGACCCAACACTAATGGAAGAAGACTTCAAAAGATTATTGGAGGTTACCATAACGTTTGAGGACAAACTTGCTATGCTCTTTCAAAAGACTATTGCAAGGCCATACCTCTCAGAGGAAATTATAACCATTGCAAAGAGCCTTCCTATAAAGGAAAAAGTCTACAAGGGCATAAGGAAGCTTGCATTAAGACGCGTAGCTTATCTACTAGGCCTTCCAGAGGAGATCATTAAAAGGGAGAAAAAAGCAGCTCAATATGGTAGTGGTGTTATGAGAAGCATGAGAAGAATCGCTAAATCCCTAGATATAGATCTCAGGGATCTCCTTAAGGTGCTCTCAAATGAGAGTTAAAGATCTAGGCGAGCGAGAGATCCTTAAGAGAATCAAATCCCTTATGGCTTCACCTACAATTGGAGACGATTGTGCAGCATTACCTTTTGGAGATTATTATCTCCTCTTAACAATAGATGGGATTCATGAAGAGACGGATATCCCTAAAGGATCCACATTTTACGAAATAGGCTGGTATGCATGTGCCTCAACGATAAGTGATATAGCGTCCAAAGGTGGAAGACCACTTAGTGTGCTTGTGTCACTTTTTCTCCCAGATAATATGGAGGAACGCTTAGTAATGGAGTTCTTAAAGGGAGTAGAATCCTGTGCTTCACTGTACGGTGCAGGTCTTGATGGAGGAGATCTGAACTATGGAGACTCATTCTCAGCTGACGTTGTAGGTTTAGGTCTGGTAGAAAAAGAATACTATGTTTCTAGATACGGTGCTATGCCTGGAGATCTAGTTATTGTTACGGGAACCTTTGGCACACCATCTGCTGTACTAGAAAAGATCCTCAAAGGAGAACATACACCAAAACACGTTAGAGAGAAGCTCTTAATGCCAAGACCTAGAGTAAGAGAGGCTATCTTTCTAACGTCAACTGGACTAATAACTGCATCAATAGATTCCTCTGATGGTCTTTATGAATCTCTTAGAACACTTTCAGAGAGCTCGGAGGTCAAAATCGTAATAGATTATGAAAAAATCCCAAAAGATGAGTGGCTTGAAAGGAACTTCTCAGAAGAACAGGTATTTAAGCACGTCCTCTTTGGGGGAGGGGAGTTCGAGCTTGTTATGACGGCACGGCCAGAAATTATTGATTATATAAATAGGATTAGTGAATTAACTGGAACGGATATTACTATAATTGGTGAGGTACTTGAGGGAAGAGGCGTCTATATAAGCCATCAGGGAGAGATTGTGGAGGTATGTGGCCATGGATGGGACACATTTAGATCGAAGGGTAATAGGCATACTAGGTGGCATGGGTCCTCTGGCAACAGTTGAGCTCGAAAGAAGAATAGTGCTTTACAATAAGAGGGCAAAAAGAGATCAAGATCATGTTCCCATGATAGTTGTGAACGATCCTAGAGTACCTGATAGAACATCTTACATTAAGGGAACAGGCCCTGACCCAAGGCCAAAGATCATAGAAGGACTCAAAAAGCTTGAAACTGCTGGGGCAGAGATCGTATTCATCCCATGCAATACTGCTCATGCATTTTATGAAGATCTCGTAAAAAACACTCGATTGCCAGTATACCACATGCCATATAGAGCTCTCGAAGAGGCTATAAAAATTGGAAAAAGAATTGGGCTTCTAGCCACTTTGGGCACATATATGGCAGACGTATATAGAAAAATCTCAAAAAAGATCAGCGAGAACCTTGAGGTAGTGTATCCTGACAGAGATACTATGAATAGCGTGATGGAAGTAATATATAAAGGTGTTAAAGGCGCAAAGGGAGTTCACAACGACGATATAAAAAAGATTGTAAAAAGGCTAAACAACGTAGATGTAATCATACTTGGATGTACGGAACTATCTTTGTTAAAAGACATGTTTAGATTATATACAGAAGTCGTAGACCCCTTAGATGTCGCTGCACATGATGCAATACGGTTCTCCTATAGAGAAGTCTCTGAGAAGGATATAATACCCAGCTCACTATGAACTAGCGATTCCATATCTTTTCTTTTATATATCCTTTGTATATTATACTGTAATCCTATTTACCTCATCTCTCATTGTTCGGCCGGATCCCGTAAGGTCTTTAATAAGACCCTCGATATCCTTTATACTTGCCGTCAGCTCCTGGATAATACTATTTATCTCCTCAGCAGAGCTTGATATCTCTTCTGACATTGCAGCTAGCTCACTTACACTATCAAGGATCTTGTTAAGTCTCGCAGTACTTTCCTTTTCAAAGCCTTCAGACACTTGCTGGAACTGTTCTGCAGAAGATCCTATTGTATTCACGAAGCTTAGGGCATTCTCCAATGCATTCTTTATGCTCTCTGTTATAGTATCCGCCCTTTTCATCGTATCATCTGCAATGTTAGATACTGTGTCTATCTGTGATATTATTGACTGAATATTTGTGTTTATCTTTTCTATCATTTCCTTAGAGTTCTCTGCTAATTTTCTTATTTCTTCAGCCACTACTGCAAACACGCTTCCCCCACCTTGTGTGTTTTCGGTTCTAGCTGCTTCTATTGCCGCATTTATCGCAATTATATTCGTTTGATCAGCGATATCTCTTATGGTATCAATGATATTTGAAATTGTTCCAGTGAACTCTTTAAGGGATCTTAACTTTCCAAGAAGGTTCTTTAGATCATTACTGAGTACGGTAACACCCTCGTTGGCTTTATTTATTATCTCATGGCTTGCTTTTAGTTCCGTTAAGTTTTTCGTAAGCATCTTAACACCTTCTATGATCTTAGAGTTCATTTTTGAGATCTCTTCCATAGTCTTAGAAGCATTCTCATTTATGTTTACAGCTCTTGTGGACATCTCTTGAGCAGCATATGCGAACTTCTCAACGTTTGTAGCTATTTGATCAGCGTTCTTAGCGAGGACTTCTATTTTTTTCTTAATTTCTTCAGTTTTGGACATAACAACTTTTGTTGACTCCTCAACAGAAGTTACAAGCTTTCTCAGATTGGCCACAGTTTTAGAGATGTTCGTTATTATGTCTCTGAACTCTTTAATTGATGTCTTAACCATATCTGGAGAGATTTGAACCGTGAGATCTCCCTCTGCAACCTTACTTAATGTTTCCAGAATAAGCTCCTGCGCTTGACTTTCCCTGCTAATGAAAAGATACGCTACTGTAGCTACTAAAACAATTGTTAGAGCCCCTGCTATGTAACCTGCATAGCTTCCAAAAAATCTCGTCACTACAATATCAACAACGAGTACTGTGACCATTGATGATATTGCAAGAATCAATGTAAAAGCCTTTAATGATAATCCTTTTGCCAAAATCATCACCTGCTTTCATTTTTTCGCAGAGCCTTTGATAATAATATAATTATTTAGACCACGGTAAGTTACAATATAACCTTAATATAAAGCTCAACATTATATTTATTTCTTGCAAGATATCCATAATGAAGATCAATAGTCATTGAAGAAAAGCTTACACAAATGACGTCTGCTTTTTGGAATTAAATTGTCCTACTACTTTAGAAATAACAGAACAAAGAAGAGTACTATTCCTAAAACAATAAAAACATAAGATAATATTACACCTATTTTATAAAGGAGCAAAATCTTTGCACGCTTTTCTGGATCCTCAGAAATTTCTTTTAATATGTCATGCATATGCCTCTTCCTTTTTCCTTTTTATTAGCTTCTTTCTGTAGAACTCTTCTCTAGCCCTTTCTTCAAGGACTAAGGATATCCACTTTATTGACTGCTGTAACTTTGGAATCATTATGTACTTGAGGGCATTAACCCTTCTTCTAGTCTTCATTATTTCGTCCGATAACTCTAGTAGTGCATGCTCCACTTCTATAAGCTTTGTGAGGTTTTCAGTAGTGTTTTTCATAAGTGTTAGCATCTCATCAAACGCGGCCGTTGAAGCATAGAGCGTATACTTTGGTTCCCACTCTACTCTTTCTATCCTTGGAACGGATACTCCCATGATGTATTGTTGGCTTATCTTTATGTTCTTAATTGGGGGAATCGCAGCGATAACACTGTCAATATCCTTTCCTAGAATGGCCTTAGCTTCCTTATACTTTTCGTATATTTGTTTAAGACTCTCCTCCACGTCCTTTCTCAAGTTATTTCTGAGCTTTATAAGCTCAAAAAATCTTGAAATGAGGGCGTCTCTTTTTTCTTCTAGGAGTTCATATCCTCTCTTTGCAAGAGCCAGCCTCTTTCTTAGTGCCAGAAGTTCCATACGTGTTGGCTTTGGTCCTTCACCGATCTTAGCCAACTTACGCTCCCCTCCTCTTGTAATACTTCTTTATATGCTCTTCCCTGATCTTCTTTAGTTCTGTCTCAGGGAACATAGAGAGCAACTCCCATGCAATATCCAGTGTTTGCTCTATAGTTCTGTGTTCATATCTTCCCTGAGCTACGAATTCTCTTTCAAATCTGTCTGCGAATATGAGGTACCTTTTTTCTCTTTCTGATAGAGATTCCTCTCCTATAACTGCAACAAGCTCTCTAAGGTTTCTTCCTTCAGCATATGCTGCATAAAGCTGATCTTTGACTTCTGCATGATCTTCCCTTGTTCTTCCCTTTCCTATACCTTGCTTCATCAGTCTGGAGAGTGATGGCAGAACGTCTATTGGTGGATATATGCCCGCATTGTGAAGTGATCTTGAGAACACTATCTGGCCCTCAGTTATGTATCCCGTTAGATCAGGCACTGGATGCGTTATGTCGTCATCTGGCATCGTAAGTATTGGCATCTGTGTTATGCTTCCTTTTCTTCCCTTTATTCTGCCAGCTCTTTCATATATCGTTGCTAAGTCGGTGTACATGTATCCTGGGTATCCTCTTCTTCCAGGAACCTCTTCTCTCGCAGCAGAAATCTCACGAAGTGCCTCTGCATAGTTAGTCATATCCGTCAATATAACAAGGACGTGCATATCATGTTCGAACGCAAGATACTCCGCTATTGTAAGTGCAATCCTAGGGGCTAGTAGCCTCTCCATTGCTGGTTCATCTGCAAGATTCAATATGACAACACTCCTACTAAGAGCACCAGTACTTCTGAACTCGTTTATGAAGAAACTTGCCTCTTCTGCTGTTATTCCCATTCCACAGAATACCACAGCAAACGGCTCTTCAGTACCCCTCACTCTTGCCTGCCTTGCGACCTGAGCTGCAAGCTCGTTATGGGGCATTCCAGATCCCGAGAATATTGGAAGCTTCTGACCTCTAACAAGCGTGTTCATTCCATCTATAGCAGATATTCCTGTTTCTATGAACTCCCTTGGATATTGTCTTGCATATGGATTTATTGGGCTCCCGTTGACATCAAGCCTCTCTTCTGGAATTATTGGCGGTCCTCCATCTCTTGGATTTCCAAGGCCGTCAAGTATTCTGCCTAGCATATCTGTTGATACCCCTATGCGGAACGTCTGTCCTGTGAATATAACGCTTGCCTTCTTGACATCTATACCTCTTGTACCTCCAAGCACCTGAACTACTGCTAGTCCACGTCTGCTTTCTAATACCTGTCCTATACGCTCCTCACCGCTTTCAAGTTTCACCTTTACGATCTCTCCATACATGGCATCTTGAACTCCTTCAACGAATATTAGAGGACCTGCTATCTGTGAAATCGCGTTGTATTCTCTTGTGACACTCAAGATCACTCACCTCCATATAGTGATCTTATTGATGATACTATTTCATTAATTATCGCATTAATCTCATTCTCTGCTTTATCTTCCTCAATAAGCTTCATCCTAGCAATCTTATATTTCACTGGTAACTCCTTAAGCCTCACTATGCTTGCTCCTTTCTCAAGGGCTCTTAGGCCTTCTCTGTAGAATGTTATTATTGCCTTAAGCATTAGATACTGTTTCTTCAATGAGCAGTATGTATCTATAGGGTCAAAAGCATTCTGCTGTAAGAAATCTTCCCTGATCATTCTTGCTACTTCCATAAGTAGCTGATCTTTCCTCGGAAGTGCATCAGGACCTACAAGCTTTACTATCTCCTGAAGTTCAGCCTCTCTTTGAAGTATTCCCATTGCTTCTCTTCTCAGCTCTGGGAAGTCTTCAGCTATATTTTCTTTATACCATTTCTCTAGCTTATCTACGTAAAGTGAATAGGACTTAAGCCAGTTAACTGACGGGAAGTGTCTTTGATCTGCAAGAGCTGCATCAAGTGCCCAAAAGACCTTCACAACACGCAAGGTGCTCTGAGTTACTGGTTCTGAGAAGTCTCCTCCTGGTGGGGATACGGCCCCTATAACTGAGATGGATCCTATCCTATCCTCACTTCCGAGCGTTATCACACGCCCTGCTCTTTCATAAAACTCTGAGATCCTCGAGGCTAAATAAGCTGGGAATCCCTCTTCACCTGGAATCTCCTCAAGTCTTCCAGAGATCTCACGAAGTGCTTCTGCCCATCTCGATGTAGAATCAGCCATTAACGCTACGTTGTATCCCATGTCTCTATAGTACTCTGCTATAGTTATTCCCATGTATATGGATGCCTCTCTAGCAGCAACTGGCATATTAGACGTGTTTGCTATTAGCACTGTTCTGAACATCAATGGCTTGCCTGTCCTCGGATCCTGCAAATGTGGGAACTCCTCGAGAACTTCTGTCATCTCGTT
This sequence comes from Thermoplasmata archaeon, assembly GCA_003663565.1. Next base: position 81 of record QMTT01000019.1, on the reverse strand, counting down.
CCCTCTTTCTCCACAGCCTATGTAAACAACTATGTCAGCATCAGACCATTTCGCTAACTGATGTTGTGAGACTGTCTTTCC
>QMTT01000018.1 GCA_003663565.1 Thermoplasmata archaeon | reverse complement strand
TCTTAACTATTTGACAGATGAAGGTGAATGTGGCAATGCCTGGATGCATACGAACCTTAGATATGACCGCAAGTATAACAGTCTTGGTATAGATGCCAGAGTCGCTGTCAGCACAAGCGGTCCCGTGGTAAGCTGTATAACTGCGGATTATGATTTTAAGGTTCCCGTTGATTATGCCGATGGCACTTGCCGTAGTGACTCCATGGTAAAATTGCCCGTCAAAATTGAGTATCGTCTGGAAAAAGACAGCACTACATTAAAAGTCAAACTTGTAGTTGACAATACAGCCAAAGATCACTGGCTGCGCGCCAACTTTCCAACTGAAATTGATACCGATGTGAGTTGGTCTGACAGTCATTTTGATGTTATTTCCCGTGATATTGCCGTTCCTGACCCGACTGGCTGGGTGGAAGAGCCCAGAGGAACGCAGCCGCTAAGAACCTTTGTCGATTTAAGTGACGGCAAGAACGGGTTGGCTATATTAAGCAAAGGACTTTTCGAGTACGAAGCATTTGAAGATAAGGCACACACTCTTGCCCTTAGTCTTATCCGTGCTTGTCGAATTAAGTTGATGGTTAGCGAGGAGAAGCAAAGCGAATTACCGGATACCGGTATTCAGTGTCCAGGTATCCAGACATTTGAATATGCCATCTGCCCACATAAAGGTGATTGGGCAGATGCCAATCTTCTGAGCAAAGCGGCGGAACACTATACTCCTGTCCGGGCGGCAATGACTGGGCGTGGCAAAGGGGACTTGCCGCTGGAAAGCAGTTTCTTTTCGGTGGATAATTCTAATCTTCACGTTACCGCTGTCAAGCAGGCTGAAGACGGCTCCGGGCTCATAGTTCGCTTTTTCAACCCCTTCGACCGGGAAGAAAAGATGACCCTGAGTTTTGCCAACGAGATCTGTCGGGCTGTCCGCTGTCGGTTGGATGAGGGCGAAGAGGAAACGCTTAAAACCAGTGGCTGTACACTGAACTATAAAGTCGCATCGAAAAAAATTGTAACCATCAAAGTTGAAACAAAAAAGGAGAAATAGGTATGAGTAAAAAATATGACATTATGATAGCGGGGCATTTGTGTCTCGATGTAATCCCGCGTTTCCCGAATACGGGGGCAACAAAGATCGAGCAGATTATGACACCGGGCAAGTTGGTGAATATGGAAGAGGCCATGGTTAGCACCGGCGGGCCAGTCTCCAACACCGGTATCAATATGAAAACGCTTGGAAGCAATGTCTGCTTCTGCGCCTGCGTCGGTGACGACATCTTCGGGAAGTTAACCATCGACATGCTGCGCAACAGCGGCAACGCCGAAGGCATTCATGTGCGGGAAGGGGAGGTTAGCTCATACACCGTTGTCATCGCACCTCCCGGCATCGACCGCGTTTTTCTGCACAATCCTGGCACCAACGACAGCTTTAACGCCGACGATTTGAATCCTGAGTTGATTGCGCAATGCAGGCACTTTCACTTTGGCTATCCGCCCTTGATGGAAGGCATGTTTGCCGATGAGGGTCGTGGATTGCAGAAGGTCTTTCAGATTGCCAAAGAGGCAGGAGCCACGACCTCGTGCGACATGACCCTTCCCGACCCAGCCTCCGTGTCTGGAAAAGCCCCGTGGCGGAAGATTCTGGAAAATATTCTTCCGTATGTGGACATTTTTGTTCCCTCCATCGAAGAGACTTTCTACATGCTCCATCCAGAAGAGTTCATGAAAATGAAAGCGGAACACAACAATGCCGAATTGATCGACTTCTTTACCCCGGCCGACTATTCAAAAACAGCGGATGAGTTGCTGGCAATGGGTTGCAAAATGACCACCCTCAAGTCTGGGCATCGCGGATTCTACATTAAAACAGGTCCGAAAGAGGGCTTTGAAGGTCTGGGCGCAGCCAAGCCGGCGGATGCAGACAACTGGGCGGATCGTGAGCTATGGGTTCCCGCCTTTGAGCCTGGAGAATTTGGAAGTGCCACCGGATCGGGCGATTCCTCCATCGCCGGGCTACTCAGTGCCTACCTGCGTGGGTTGACCATTGAAGAGGCACTCAAATACGCCACCTGCTGCGGATTGCAAAATGTGCGCGTTCTTGATGCAGTCAGCGGTATTCAGCCCTGGGAAGGAACTACTGCCATGATTGCGGAGAACATGGAAATGATCGACGCGCACATTGAGGCCGATGGCTGGAGCTACTCGGAAACCGCAAAACTTTGGGCAGGCCCAAACGATCCGCTGAAATAGGAGAAAAAATTCATAAAAAAGTATGAGTGCGCCAAGGTAAAAGCGAATATTTTGGGCAAAGGAAACACTTAGTCGTTTACACTTAGTCGTTTACACTTAGTCTGTATGCAGTTTACAACTAAGAGACTAAGTGTAGGGACTAAGTGTAGGGACTAAGAGTGTAGGGACTAAGTGTGGGGACTAAGTGTTTGGACTAAGTGTTGGGACTAAGAGTGTAGGGACTAAGTGTGAGGACTAAGTGTAGGGCGACTAAGTGTAGGAACACAAGGAAATGGGTTGACGACAACGGCGACGACTACGGATAACGAGGCGATAGCCTCGAATCGTACACTCCCGCTTAGCGGGATCGCCGTCGTCGTAAACCGAAATGGGGGAAAAATGGGGGAGAACGCCATAATGGTCGTAACCCCCTAGCAAAGAGGATATGTGATGTTAAAAGTCAAAACTTTTGACAGAACGATCCGCTGAAATAGGAGAAAAAATTCATGAATGAACTAAAAAGAGAAATTATGATTCTGGAGCGTTCCAGTGTCAGCGAAAGAGAGTATGCCGATTTTTTGCAAAACTCATATGCGTTGCTCAAGGAGCATGCGCTCTATCTGACCCCCGACGAGGACATCAATTCGCTGGAACTTGCCCACTTGATTCCGGAGGTGGACGAGACGATTATCGCCATCTATGTCGGCATCAACGATGCCGTCTGTAACAAGGGCTTGGTTAGTCCGTTTTTAGTCCGGCACGGCCATAATAATGTCTTTGTGTTCGATTCGCAGTCTTTCGCGGGCGGAACCGATGTTCCGTCCGGCACGGTTGACGCTCGGCAGGTTCTGGCGGGCTTTGAGCCGCCGAATGAGTCGTGGAATGCGGAGTGGACTTATGTGATGATCGAAGATCCGTCGCGAACATTCGAAACTCTCTGGGCTGAAAAGGGATACATCGACATGATCCCCGCCAAGTTCGAAGATTTCACGGCCATGAGTGACGCATCGAAAAGCAAAGTCTGCACCTTTATTGATCCTCGGGCTTTTGACCACCAGGTCAATCAAAGTCGCCCCTATTTGGCGGCTGCGCGTGATCGTGGTCAGCAGATGGTCGCGGACTTCACCGTTCCCGCCGAGCTCTCTGGCGAGACCGACGGGTTGGTTCCGGTTGTGCTCAATCGTGGTGAAAAACTCTATGTGGCCCGGCCCGACTTCGGACCGTGCGCCCACTGCTGGAGCAACCTGCATCCCGACAACGAAACCTTCGCCGTCGTCAACGAAAACTCCGCCGTTCCGCTCGATCTGGTAATCGCCAAGCCATCTGTTGCCCCGAAATACGCTCAGGGTCTAACTCCGGCCAAAGGTAGTGCCGATATGACGACCGATTGGTTCTATCGTGGAATGCAAATTGTACGCAGCCCCCTTCTTCAGGGATTATTTAAAGGATGAAAACAAAAATGAAAACACTCGTAAAAATTCCAGCTATTGGAGAGATCAGTAATCGTTCCGGCATGAAGGCCATACAACAGTGTAGTGACGGACACTACGCCGTCGGCAGAGAAGGGGTTGAATCTATCACCGCTACGGGGGACGGCAAAGTCGAATTTATCGCCTTTGCCGATCGCACGCTGGCATATGTTAGCAGCGCTATGGGCTACCCCGCCTATTATCCGGTACATCCAGTGGAGATGCAGAAACCGCTCAAAGCGGTTCTGATGGATCTCGATGGAACCACCGTACACAGCGAACACTTCTGGATATGGATCATCGAAAAAGCTGTGTCCAGCCTGCTTGGTGATCCGAAATTCAGACTCGAAGCTTCCGACGAGCCGCACGTATCTGGACACTCCGTCTCCGAGCACCTGCAATATTGCATCGAAAAGTATTGCCCTGACAAATCCGTTGAAGAAGCGCGGACATGGTATTTCAAACACACCAACTTTGAAATGAATGAAATTCTCAAAGGACGTGGTAAAAAAGGTGCATTTACACCTGCACCGGGTATCAAAGAATTTTTGTACGAACTCAAGGCGATGAAGGTGAAAATTGGGTTGGTAACATCCGGTCTCTACGAGAAGGCCTGGCCGGAAATACTCAACGCATTTCAAACTCTAGGCATGGGAGATCCGAATGAGTTTTACGATGCAATAATCACCGCCGGACACGCCATCAGACCTGGTGAACCCGGCACACTTGGCGAGCTTTCGCCGAAACCGCATCCATGGCTTTATGCCGAAACCGCCCGTGTTGGTCTCGGCCTTCCGTTCGAAGACCGACACTCCATCGTCGGTATCGAAGATAGTGGGGCGGGGGTCGTCTACATCCTGCTGGCAGGGTTTACACCCATCGGTTTAGGTGGTGGAAACATCATCGACTCCGGCACGAAAGAGCTGTGCAGTAATTATTGCCAAAACTTTGATGAAATATTGCTAGAAATCAAGGGTTAGGACAAAACTATGAGTATTGATGTAGAAAATTATTTTGAATGTGAAGAGGGCCAGGCAAAGCTATATAAATTACGTAATGCTTCCGGTTTCGGGGCAGATATTAGTGATTTCGGTGGAGTCGTTGTTTCTCTTTTTGCTCCAGACATAACTGGTAAGCTCATAGATGTTGTTTTGGGGTATGATGACCCTGAAAACTATATTGACAACGTCTCTTATTTAGGTGCATTAATTGGCCGTTGTGCTGGACGTATTTTCACTAGCAAATTCAGTATTGATGGGAAAGAGTATACTGTTTCCCAAAATGCTCCAGAAGCATCTCTGCATGGTGGTAATAAAGGATTTAGTCATCACTTGTACAAGAGCGAGACTTATGAGACTCCGGAAGGTGTGGTATTAAAATTAACCCGTACTAGTCCTGATGGTGAAGAGGGTTACCCTGGAGCGCTAGAATTGGAAGTTCTTTACACAGTAACTAATGACAATGCCTTAAAGATAGAATACCGAGCAACGACTGATGCACCAACAGTTGTGAATTTGACAAATCACAGTTATTTTAATCTGAATGGTACTGGTTGCAATAGTATCAAAGACCATCAAATGCATGTAAATGCAAATACATATACCCCGTCATCCGAAAACTTGAAACCTACCGGAGAGATTGTTTCTGTACAGGGAACGGTATTGGATTTGACTCAATCAAAAATGATGAAAGAATCTCTTGACGAATTAAGTGAAGGCTTCGATCACAATTATATGCTAAATGATGAATGCCGAAATTTGAAAGTTCCAGCAGCAATAGTGTCCTCCTTGAGCACTGGTATTATGATGCAAACTTTTACAACTGAGCCAGCTATACAAGTTTATACAGCGTTTTGCTTGGGAGATTCAAAACTCGGTAAACACGGAATCCGCAACGCGCAATTCAGTGCATTTTGCCTAGAAACTCAACACCCGCCAGACTCACCAAATAACCCTAGTTTTCCCTCGGTAATACTTCGGCCAGGTGAAGAATATAAACAAACCACAATGTATAATTTCAGCATAAAATAGCGAATGCTAAATATGAAAAAAAGCAAAAATACAATTAATCTTATCTGCAACGCGCATCTTGACCCTGTCTGGCTGTGGGAATGGGAGGAAGGTGCTGCGGAGGCAATTTCTACATTTCGTACAGCTGCGGAGCTGTGTGAACAAAACGAAACCTTTGTTTTTAATCACAATGAGGTAACGCTTTACAAATGGGTTCAAGAATATGAACCTTCGCTTTTTAAGCGAATTCAAAAACTGGTTAAGAAAGGCAGATGGCACATAATGGGTGGCTGGTATCTTCAGCCTGATTGCAACATGCCCAGCGGTGAATCGTTTGTTAGGCAGATTCTGTTGGGTAAGGCCTACTTCAAAAAGCACTTCGGGGTTGAGCCCACGACAGCTATCAACTTCGATCCCTTCGGGCATACTCGCGGACTTGTTCAAATACTTGCCAAAAGCGGGTATGATTCGTATCTATTTGGTCGTCCTCACACCAATTATGAGAATTTCAAACTAGAAGCTGATGATTTCAGATGGGTTGGCTATGATGGTTCTATTGTTACAGCACATCGTTTTGAGTTTCCCTATAACTCTCCATTGGGTAAAGCGAAAGAGAAAATAGAGAAATGGATTGTCGATCATCCCGGAAAAGAGCTCTCCGCATTACTATGGGGCGTAGGAAATCACGGCGGCGGTCCTTCTAGAATTGACATTGCTAATGTAAATAAACTCATCGAGGAAACAGATGATATAACAATTAATCATTCCACACCTGAAGAGTATTTTAAAAAAATCATAAAGAGTGATGCAAAACTGCCATTGCGTGAAAATGATCTTAATCCATGGGCAGTTGGCTGTTATACATCGCAGATTTTGATAAAGCAAAAGCATCGTCAGCTTGAAAATGAAATTTATGCACTAGAAAAAATGGCGGCAACGGCCTCGGCACAGGGGCTTATGAAATACCCTTATGAAGAGATTCACGAAGCATTATGTGCCCTTATGGTTACCCAGTTTCATGATATTCTTCCTGGGTCGTCGATTGAGCCAGTCGAGCAGGCGGCGATCCGGCAGGCGGATCACGGACTGGAGATCATTTCAAGATTGAAAGCGCGAGCTTTCTTTGCATTAGCGTCCGGTCAGAAAAAGGCGAAGGAAGGTGAGATTCCGGTATTGGTCTACAATCCGCATCCGTTTAATGTCCGGCAACAGGTAGAATGCGAATTCAATATGGCAGACCTAAACCTTGATGGTGGTTTTTACAAGGTGGATGCGTGGCAGGGTGAGCGTTGTTTAGCAACACAGGTAGAAAAAGAAATTAGCAACCTGAATCCTGAGTGGCGCAAGCGCATTGCGTTCGAGGCTGAGTTGACTCCCGGCATGAATCGTTTTGACTGCCGCTTGCAGAAAGTAGAGCGCAAGCCAGAGAAGGCGCTCAAGGCCGCCTCTGGAAAAATCATCTTCAAAACCTCAGATTTAGAGGTCATTATCAACACCCGTACAGGATTGGTAGACTGCTATCGAGCCCAGGGCGTTGACTGCGTGAAGTCGCGAGGGTTTGAGCCGTTGGTGGTGGATGACACTCATGATTCTTGGGTGGGGCATGACATCAGTTTTGGGAAGCCACTTGGTAGATTTCGGTTGATGAATCGTGAGAACGGCTCGCACTTTTCTGGAATTAAGGAGAAAAAAATTCCTTCGGTTCGCGTGATCGAAGACGGACCTGTACGAAGTGTTGTTGAAGCTGTTTTTGCTTATAAAAACTCAAGTATTATGCAACGCTATAAGCTACCCAAGCAGGGAACTGAAATAGAAGTTGAAGTTCATGTGCATTGGCAGGAAAAGGATAAGATGTTAAAATTTTCTATTCCCACCGATATGAGCGACAGTAAATATATTGGTCAAGTAGCATACGGAGTACAGGAGTTGCCGCTTGGCGGCAAGGAAGCCGTGGCACAAAAATGGGTAGGCGTAGTGTCGAAGAAAGATAAGCTTGCCTTGACCTGCATTAATAATGGCACCTACGGTTCTGATTTTTCAGAAGACGGTCTGCGCCTAACATTGCTTAGGTCTCCGGCTTACGCCGCAGATCCGGGTAACAACGAAAGTCCCATCCCACAGGATCGCTATACTCCGCGTTCAGACCAAGGCCTCCGCCAGTTTCGGTTCTGGTTCAATGCCGGACAGGTTAAAAAGCGCCTTGAACAGGTGGATCGCGAGGCTCTCGCCAAAAACGAGAAGCCATTCGCACTTTCATTCTTTCCTCCTGGACTGGGCAAAAAAGCAAAACCCTTGGCAACTCTTAGCGATGCCGTGGTACAGATTACGGCAATTAAAAGAGCGGAAAGCAATAATGACTTGATTATACGGCTGTTTGAACCCACCGGCAACGCCCGTAGTACAACGCTTTCGCTCCCTGCGCTGGGTAAAAAGATGAAGGTCGATCTAGCCGGATTTGAAATCAAAACCCTCCGAATAGATTCTAAAACTAAAAAGGTACGAGAAGTCAACCTTCTCGAAAAATAGTTATAGGTCGATATATATGAATAGAAAATACGACATCATGGTAGCCGGGCACTTGTGTCTGGATTTGATTCCGCGCTTCCTAGATACCACTGCTACAAAGATTGAGCAGATCATGACGCCCGGTAAGCTGGTGAATATGGACGAGGCCATGATCAGCACCGGCGG
>QMTT01000017.1 GCA_003663565.1 Thermoplasmata archaeon | reverse complement strand
GAAACTTCTCAGGGTGATCAGATGATAAGGTATTGATATGTTAACAAATGCTTATGATATGGTAGAACTCTTGCGGAGTAATATTGGTGAGGTTTCTCCGGCTAATTGGACAAAAGCTAATACCCTAAGAATGCTTAATCAGGCGTATACTGAATTGATTAGACGTTTTAGTATGTCTGCGGGCCAATGGTTGGTTAAGTCCAAGAGTATAACCTGTACAGATTCAGTAATTACCTTTCCTGATGATTGTATGAAACCTGTTTACTTGGAGGATTCCGATAATAGTCCAGTAAATTGGTTAAATTCGGTAGGTCAGAGACGGATTAGCAGGACTTTTGGCACAGGTACTGATATTAATAGATCTCGCGAGGCTTACGTTCTTAGAAATTCCATTGAAATTAATGAGGATTCGCTGAACGAGACTATGACCTTGTGGTATCAGCAAAAGCCTTATGAACTTCATGCGGGTACAGCTAGTGCAAGTACTGCTGGAACGCTGACTTTAGAGGATTCTTTGGCTCATAGTGTTAGGAACGATCATTACAATAAAGCTGAACTCGAAGTGATTGGAGGTTCAAATCCTGGAGTTTATGATGTTACAGATTATGTGGGTTCTACACGAGTACTAACTCTAACTCCAGCAGTAGATCCTGGTTCTAATACTTATGGAATTGTGCCAATTACTCCAAGTGAGTGTAACGATTATATTGTTTTACGAGCAACTGTACTTGCTATGAGCAAACCAGGAGCAAATATGGACGAAAAAGTTTTTGCTATGTTTACTAGTGATTTTAAAGCTGTTCGTAATGATCTTACTGCTTGGATCGATACTCGGGTTATTGAGAATCAAGGTATGAGCATAGGAGAACCTTACTTATGATACAGATGTTTAAGGAACTATTCAAGGGCAAGTATGACGGAAATTCTCCTGCAACATTGCTTCCTGTAGGAAGTCTTACTGATGGTAAGAATGTGAGAAAGGTCGGAGAATTGGGTGGTTGGAAAACTCGAAAGGGTAATACACTGCATCATACGACGCAAATCTCTGCTCGTGCCATTGATGCTTTGATTCAATACACTCATCCAAGAAATGGGGATTACCATTTTTTTGCTCAAATGAATAGTTTAATTTATAAAGCTACAAATAATCCTATAGCAACAGGAACAACTTTTGGGACTAGTGTGGGAGTTGTTTCTGGAACGACACCTGTGTTTTGGGATGTAATTAGAGAACATTTATTTCTTGGAGATGGAGAAGGAGGTCCTCTTGTTTGGGGTGGAGACTCGCCTTTTTGTTCCGGGTTTTTGGCGAAATTCGATATAGGAGGTTCTGGAGCTGATACCTATGTGGATTTTACTCGAAAAACTACAGATAATAGAACCGACACTTATGCTACTTTACATGATGATGCTGATGATGAGCTTTATGTTTGCTCTCCAGAACCAGCGAAGGGAATTAATTTTGATTTGGGTTCCGTTGTAAATGCTAAGTCTGTTACAGCTACGGTTAAAGCATGGAGAGCTGGAGCCTGGGCTGAACTAACGGTTGCTGATGACACTAAAGCTAATGCTACGCCAGTGGCTATAGAGGATCTTTCTGTAGCTAATCCTTGTGTTGTTACCTGGACAGGTCATGGAATGGTTAATGGTCAGACAGCAGTAATTGCTGGTATTACTCAGGCAGATTGGACAGCGCTTAATGGGGATAATGTTATTACTTATATTGACGCTAATTCGTTTTCTGTTGCTGTTGATACCTCAGGATTTGCTGCTTATGTTCCTGGAACAGATCCAGGAACTATTACTTTTGCTGTAACTCTGGCCCAAGATGGTAATATGACTTGGACTGAAGGCGCTGATGAGATGAAAGTTCTCGAAGGTTATATGGGGTATTGGTATCAGATTACTCTTGATGCGGCTCTTACAAGTGCTGTTCGAGTCCGCAAGTGTCAGGTTCAGTTTGATATGACTCGGATGACCAATAAGTGGAATGGGGTTTATGAGTGGATAGGAGCTTGTAGACTTTATGATGGAACAGAATACCAGGATTACACGGGAAAGGTTACCAATGAATCTACTTCAGTTTATATGGATATAGGAGCTGAAGGAATTAGCTCATTTGTCTACGTTAAGGCTGCTGAGCCTATTACCGGAATTGGATTTGGTATTACTGCGGGATATGAAAATGCTCTGAATGCTCAAATAGATTTGATTGAGTATTGGGATGGAGATAGTTGGAACAATGCTGGGACCTTTGATGATGGAACTTATGACGGGACGGATTCTAGCTTTGTTCATTCAGGAACTGTTGTTTGGGACGCTTCGGGAAAGATTGTCGAACGAAGAACCTTTGATTGGGATTCTATCCCAGGCTATTGGTATAGGGTTTCTTGGGATGCCACTTTGACTGATGAGGTACGCATTTGGGGAATAAATTATATTCCTTTTCCCGAGGAACTCGCTCCTACTGATGGGTGTATTGATTTTAAGGGACGAAATCTTACCTGGGGAGATTCTGAATATCCTAATAGACTTAGGTTTTCGGCAAAGGATAGACCTGATTGTTTCTGTGGTACAGATTCTGGTTATACAGAACAGATGGGAAACATGGATCCTATACTTACCGTAAGAAAATTTCATAACGAATTGCTCGTGTGGAAGAAAAACGAAGTGTACTTGCTTGAAGGATATTCACCAGAAACTTTTGGTTCTCTTCGAGTATCAACAACAGTTGGAATAGCTTCGCCACAGACGGCTCATGTAGTTGAAACTGGAAGTCCTACAATGCACAGAAATGAACCTCTGTCTATTGCAATTTGGCAAGAAGTTGATGGGATTTATGCTCTTGATGGGAGAAAACCAAGAAAAGTTTCTATGCCGATAGACGATTACTTTAATCCTGAAAAGGCTAATGCTATTGACGCTACAGAGATTAGGAACAGACAAGCTTTTTTGGACAAGAATAATAACGAGTATCACTTGTTACTTGGTGGTGGTGAATTGGTTTATAATTATCTGACTGACGAGTGGTATCCTTCTTGGGAGAGATACGAAGATATTACCTGTGGACTTCTCTTGAGGGGAACAAATGATAGGTGGTATAACTATGCAGGTCTTGGAGATGGTTATGTAGTAAGGTTGGAAGATGGTTTGGTAGATAAAGATACTAGTAATACTAGTCAAAATATTGCTGCTTCAATTAAGACTAGAGTTATTAGTACAATTCAAGACAAGTCTCCTACGAATAAAATGACATTTAGGAAGAATTGGATTGAGGCTAAAGCGTTGGCTTCGGGTTCGCTTGTAACAAAGATCTATCCTGATTTAGCTTCGAGTGGAACGACTTTAGCCACACCACAAGCAATGAGCTTAGTTCGGTCAGGTTATTCACTGGCCCAACCAGGATTAGAGACAAGTCAAGAGGGGATTAATTGTTTCCAACTAGAATACCTTTCTGATGGACTTGATTTTGAAATTCATTCTATGTTGTATCAACTTGACGCAAGAGGAGAGTTAAGTGTGGTATAAGACTTCTAATAGAAAACCTTATTATTCACTCGGAGATTCTATGAGAAAGTTTTTTTCCGAGCCTGTGAGGTTTATAAGAGAAAGTAATACCATGGAAAGTGCTTTTGAAAAGCCCTATTTAGAGGATGGAGGGTATAATAAAATGCACTTACGTTGGAATATTCCTGATTGGGAATTTGGCTTTGACTCCAGGGGAGGAGGAGAGGGGGGTAGCCGTCGAAGGCTAGGAAGTTGTACTGAATATAATCGTCCACCAAATTGTAATTTAAGCGTAGATGATGATGGTGTTGTTACTGGAACTATTAGTGATACAAATACGAAAACAGGACATTTGCAAAATTTTAGCCTTACTGTGAATAATCCTAATTACGCAACTCCTGGCGGTATTTCTGCACAAGGAGACAAAGACACAGCTCATGTTTATAATATTCAAGGAAAGATAAGCTTTACTGATGATTGTGTTGGTGGGGTAAGAGTTTGTGCCGAGTTTGAATCTTGCGAAAACTTTTGCTCTCAGCATGGTTTTCCTGCTAATCCTGGATGTGCTTCAAGAACGTGTTGTACTTGGGCACCTTGTTCTAGTGGTTGTGATCCTGAGATTGTAGTAACACTTGATCCTGATTGCACTGATGTAACTACGCAAGAAGCCGCATTTAGTGTTAGTGTTTTAAGTGGTACTCCTCCATTTACTTGGTCAGCTGATCAGGCAGTTATGGATGAGGTTATTACGGAAACAAGATCGAATACTGGAACGACTGACGCAGATGCTTGCGGAATTGTTACGATAACAGTTACGGATGATTGTGATACTTCAGTTGAAATATTTCTTCGAGTAACAGATAACGGATCTTGGACAGCTTGGGTTACAGGTTGTAAATTTCCCGGAAGAGTAATTATTTATGATTCCGGTGGTCCAGGATGTTTTACTGACGTGTGTGGCGATAAAACTAGTCCGGCTCAAGAATTGATAGAGGGAAAATATTGGCAACGAGACTGTTTTGTTAACAGGACATGGAACCAAGATCATGTTGATTGTCCTGAAAATTATGCGACCATTCCTTGCGAAGCTGGATATAATTGTTTAGAAATTGATGAGGAAGTTCTTTGGTCCTCGGAAAACGGTTATGATTACTGGCAAACTGCCTATGCTTGTAAGGAAATTTCATACAGAACTGAAGCCGATTATCATCAACCTGATGCGTATAGATTTAGAGAATGGGAATGTTAAGAGCTAAGAAAGATAAAATAGAAAAAATACTTGTTGGTATTGGACCTAAAAATTTAGAAATTGCTATAAGTATAGCTAATCTTTTGGGAAAGAAAAATATTTCTATGAGTGAGTTTGTCTCCTATGGAAAGAGCTATATGTTAGGAAAGAAAGTCCGTATCCAGGAAGCAAATAGCTATAATCGAAATGAGACTAAGTTTTTTTGTCCTGAATGTAATTCACCTATTAATGTGATAAGAATAACAACCTTAAAAGGAAAGCAGAATAAAAGGGGTTGGAAGAGTTTAATACAATGCGTCAATTGTACTTATGAAAGTTACTCAAAAATGGAGGCGCAGAAAAAAATTAAGCAACTAATTAGGTTATCGAGGAGGAAGACTAATGGCAACAGCAAATGAATCTGGTTATGGTGCGTTTCTGCCGAAACATCAAAACGAGACAGTTCAAAGAGAAGCTCTTAGAGGGCAAATGGTTAAGGAAGCTAGTTATCTAACTGAGATGGACAAGGTCTACGCTGAATTGGACGAAATGGCAAGACAATATGATGAAAGTTTAGCTAGCAAAGAATCTCAATTTGCAAGAAAACTTGATTTTGAATATGATTCTCTTGAACAACAAGCGGAACAGTTTGATCAGAGTTTAGAATTAAATTGGTATGGAGCTGAGACGCAGAGAATTTCTGCCAGGTCTCAGGCGATTCATCAGTCGGGTTTATTGGACTTAGCAGAAGATCAATTTGAGTTTCAACAAAGTGAGGCTGAAGCACAAAGAGAATTTGGAGAAAGTCAACTAGATTTAGTAAGCGAAATTTATGACCAAATGGGTTCAAGCCAGATGGCGGGAATAGATCAACCTGGAACACAGCTTCAAGACCAAACAGAAAGTGAACGTATACCTTCGGGATCGGGACAGATCTTTTCTACTGGTTCTAATTCTTATTCTGGAAACGTTTCTATTTATGATTATAATCCTTTGTCAGATCAATTTGAACCGGCCTAAAAGTTTTCACATTATGAACAAGTGGAGATAATTTATCATGGACTATGATATAAATGTAAGTCAGTTTCTTGCGCCTCTTAAGCATCAAATGACTCTTGACGCCCAGGAAAGAAGGCGACAGGTTGAGACTTTTAATGAACGAGCAAAACAGAAAGTAGCCTTTGAAAATCAGCAGAATAACCAAATGATCGACATGCTTTGGAAAGCAGCAACAGATGAAGGAACTCCTCGGGCTTTGTTTGAAAATATTCGGGATATGGCCAAGAAGTTAACTCAAACTATGACTCCGCAACAAAAAACCTCAATGCGTGCTGTTGTAGTACGAGGATTGTTTTCTGAGCGGGACAAAAAATTGGATGAATTTGAAAGGCTTCCTGGACAACGTCCTCGAGCCAATTTTGAATCTATAACATTGGAAAACATTCAGCAAGTAGCAGAGGTTCGGATAGGCCAAGTAGAATATGACTACAGACAGAAAGTTTATCTTGCTGGAGGAAAGGAGAATCTTTCTGAAGATTCTACACCATCACTTATTCCTCTTGCGACGCTTGAGGACAAAGATGGAACACCCTATAATTTTTTTGGTTACAAAGACGCTGCAACTGGTCTTGTAAGAACGATCAATAGTAAAACAGATATTCCTGGTGATCTTTTTAATAAGGCCAAAAAAGCTGGATTTGGTCCTACTATGATGGCGGCAAAGGACTTTATTCCTTTTGACTTTTCTAAGGGTCAGATGGTTACGAAAGGCGAGGATAAAGTTATGGTTTACCCAGGGATTTCTCTTACGACTGGGCAAGCTAAGATGTTAGAGCTTCCAATGGGTGACGCTGCTTCTTCGGGAACACAAAGAACTGGAACAGGACTTAATGCAAATGCTTCTAAAACTCTTAATTGGATGAACGCTTTTGATGGTGGTGCTATAGATGATCCTAATAAAGCTGGAGCTTATTCTGATTGGGTAACTAGGGCAAAAGAACTTTCTGAGATTAAGATTCCTAAAGAAGGGAGACCCGCTCCAGGTTCTGAATATATGATTAATCTTAGACAAGTGCAAACAGATTGGATAACACATTTTCCTGGAAGTATACCAGTACCCAGAACAACGAAGATAGAGTCTGCCGGTCCTTGGCCCCTAGAAGCTTTCTTTTCCGGTTATTATTCTAAAGAATCTCAATGGAATCCGCTCCAAGTTGACGGGCTAAGACCTATTTTAATAAATGGTAAGCGAAAAGATTTTTGGTATAAAGACAAAATTAATGGTATAGGAGAACATATTTGGTATAATATTTATGGTGAACCGCTACAAAAATTGATAGGTAACGCTCCGGGAACTAACATAGTAGATTCTACTATAACTACTCTGAAGAAAGAAGAAAAGAAAGAAAAAAGGGTATTACCTGAACCTACTCCAGCCGTTCTTTTATCTAAAGAACCTCCCACAGTTGAAAAAGATTTTGCTAAGTTAACAAAGAGTCCAAGATTACAAAATTACATAACAGAAGCACAAAATTGGAAAAACCTCACCATGGAAAGAAGAAAAAGTTTATTAAGAGATATTAAAATAGCGACAAAAAGCAAGGACTTTATTAGTTTTCTAAAACAAACGGGACAGGCTTTTTTCTTGCCTTGGACACTAGAAAGTCAATTTCATAAAAAGTAGAGGAGCTAATGGCTGATATTATAGGGTTTGACCCAGAAGAAAAGGCTTTGCCTACAGGTTCTGCAGAAATGATAGGTGTTTTTGATGGAACTATAGTAGATCAAAGAGATCAGTATAGGCAGATTAATCCGGATGACTGGGAATATAAACTAGCTTTAAAGTCTCCCAAAGCTTATGCTTATGCTCGTGTTGCCGGAGATATAATACCATTTGGCCTGGCAATATTTGACGAATCTAGGAGAGAATTTGAACAGTCATCTACCGGAGAAAAAATTCTAAATATTACTTTAGACTTAGCTGTTGTTCTTCCTGTAACAAAGCTTTTTAAAGGAGCAAAGAGCTTACTTGGTATGCAAAAAATGGGTTCCTGGATGGGAAGTAAATTTAAACCTGGACTTACGTCACTTAGTGTGGCAGAAAAAAGTATTCCTATTGGCTCGAAATTTGAAAGCGTGTCTTTAGCAGAAAAGATTAAGACCAAGTGGAAGCTTAGTGATGATGAAGCTTTAGCTTTAGTAAGACGTTCTGTTAATCCTTGGGAATCTTTAGGAAGAAGTGGAGCTTCTACTCCAGTAGAAATAGGCAAAAGATTTAAAGCCCGATTTACTCCGACCGGAACAGTAACCAAAAAAACGAAAAACCAAATAGATTATTGGGTCAAGACTCCTTTAGGAATACAAAGAGCGGATCATTATCAGAAACTTTGGATAAGAGAGCTAAAAACTCAAACATCCAAATCTATTAATCTTACAGAAGCTTTTAAGTATCAGGTTCAAGATCTTTTGGGAAAAGAAGCGGCAAAAACCTTTACTCTTGATAAAGCATCAGATGCTTTAATGGCTAATCTCTTTGCTAGAACGTTAGATCCAACAAAGGTAATAACTAAGCTTTTTGATGTTGGATATCAGTGGCTTATGCCTATAATGACTATTCCAACGAGAAAGATTTTTGGTATGGGAGAAACTCTTTATGGTACTAATAAGATCTTTGGTAATATTAAAGGATTTTTAGGGAAAGCTAATAAATATGCTTTGCAACAAACGGTTAATTTTGAAAAAAGGTTGGTTGATGCGGGACTTGGAACGTTTAAATACTCTAAAAAGGGATCGGAAAAAATAATTGTTGGGTTTAAGAAAGGGAAAGAACTTACAAAAGAACGCTGGGCTCAGTACGGAAAAGTAGTTCGAGAAATAGATGATCTTACAGCAAAAGGCGCAAGCGAACAAGTCATTGCGACTCATATTAGTAACAACGCAGATGACGTTGTACGTAAGTTAATATTTAACG
>QMTT01000016.1 GCA_003663565.1 Thermoplasmata archaeon | reverse complement strand
GCCTGCTCAGGGAGACGTCATGCAATCACGCTTCGGAACACACGGAGACTACGAGAGCATCGTCTACGCACCAAACTCACCACAAGAAATGCTAGACCTAACAATAAAAGCATTCAACACAGCAGAAACACTAAGAACACCAGTAACAGTACTATCCGATGAAATAGTAGGGCATCTAAGGGAAAGAGTTGAAGTACCGGAAAAGGTAGAGGTAGTAAACAGATAGACATATCCTAAGGGCCAAAGAGTCGAATACCCATTTAGAGCTGATGAGGATCTCGTTCCAAAATTTCCTATCTTTGGAAGAGGACATAGAGTGCATGTGACAGGCCTAAGCCATTCAGAGGCAGGATATCCTGTCGAAAGTGCTTATGAGCACTCAAAATTAATTCATAGACTCTTCGAGAAAATAAGACGCAGGACTAAAGAGTTATTTGATTGTGAGGTCATAAATGAGGATGCTAAGATAAAGATCGTATCTTATGGGAGCGTCTCCAGAAGTGCAAAGTTGATAACTGAAAATGATAAAAAAGTAGGGCTCATAAGACTTAAGACACTTCACCCTATTGACGAAGAAATGATAGGAAGTCTTATTCAGGACTCCTATGTCTTGGTACCTGAAATGAATATGGGTCAAATGTTCTATGACATAAAAAGAATTGGACTAGAATATGGGGCAAAAGAAGTTAAACTGTACAGTAAGATCGGTGGGGATCCTATATACCCACATGAGATTGTGGAGGCGATAAGACCATGGTTGTAAAGAGGGAAGACTTCTTCAGGTTTGAGCGATGGCCACATATGTTCTGTCCCGGATGTGGCCTTGGAACTATCATGAATGCCCTTTATTTTGCTGTATCTGAACTTGATCTTGATCTTGACAAGCTCGTCATGGTTGGAGGTATAGGGTGCACTGGAAGGATACCCGGGTACTTAAACATAGATTCAATGCATGTCACCCATGGTAGAGCTATACCTGTTGCTATTGGATTGAAGCTCGCAAACCCAGAATTAGAGGTCATAGTAATAGGAGGAGATGGAGATATAGCTGGTATTGGAGGAAATCATCTAATCCATGCAGCAAGAAGAAATGTAGACATAAAGGTGATTCAAGTGACAAACTTCAATTATGCACTTACAGGGGGGCAGCTCGCGCCTACAACTCCTCCTGGAGCTATCACAACGACCACACCCTTTGGAAACCAAGAGTACTTCTTTGATACTGCTGAGCTCGTTGCAGCAGCTGGAGCTAACTGGGTTGCACGATATTCCACACATGACCCTAAAGGGTTAATAGCAGGATTTAAAAAGATGCTCACACACAGAGGTTTCGTGTTCGTCGAGGTCCTCTCGCAATGTCCAGTACAGTTTGGAAGAAGAAACAGGATGAGAAATCCAACTGAAGTCCTTGAATGGCTGAAGTCTAGAACAACATATGACAAGAAGAAGTTAAATGAGCTAAAGGAAAAGCTTGGAGAACCTGTGTTCTTGCTTGGAGAGATCATCAATAGAAATAGGAAGCCTATTCCATAAGGGTGATTTATTTGAAGGACGAAATAGGGATATTTATAGGCGGAATTGGAGGTCAAGGAGCCATTCTCGCTGGAAACATAATAGGAAGAATTGTAGTTGAATATCGTGGACTTTATGCCACAATGGAAGCAGCATATACATCGCAGACTATGGGTGGGCCTAGCAAAGCCGAAGTAAAGATCTCCAAGAGACCTATAATATATCCCTTTCTGGAAAGGATAGACTACCTCATAGCACTACACATGTGGCCTCTTAAGAGCAAAAGAGTGATAAACATGCTTAACGAAGAAAGTATTGTCATATATAACAAAGATGTTCTCCCAAAGGAACCTGAGATAGCATCAGTAAAGGAAAAAATTGGTATTCCTATGACAAGTATTGCAAATGATGTGGGAAATCCTAGAGCAGTAAATATGGTAGCTTTGGGATTCCTTATAAGATACATTGGAGACTTTGTATCCCTGGAAGACGTCGAGAAGGTCTTAAGAGAGACGTTCAGCGAAAAAATTGTCGAAAGCAACGTGAAGGCCTTAAAAGCAGGT
The DNA here is from genome assembly GCA_003663565.1 of Thermoplasmata archaeon. Next base: position 6,679 of record QMTT01000016.1, on the reverse strand, counting down.
TATGATTACAAACTGCGAGTTCCTTAAGACAGTTCTGCACGCATAATGATTTTAAAAACATGGGATTTATATGGTCGAAGAGATCACTATAACACTCTCTAATGGTAAGATCGTTAAGGTGATTATAGATAAGAGTAAAATCATTGCAGAGTGTTGTAAAAAAAGAGTGGAAATACCTTTAGATGATGTTCCGATAATTGAAGCAGCACTTACTGCCTACTATCGAAAGATGCTTATAGATGCAGGGAAGAAACTTTAAGGGCTCTTTGGTGGAGAAGTCATGAAGATCATTATCCGAGGTGTTGTTCAGGGCGTTGGGTTCAGGCCAACAGTTTCTCGTATAGCGAGAGATCTAGGTATTCATGGCTATGTCAGAAACAAAGGATCATACGTTGAAATATTCATAGAAGAGGACAATAAGGTTGAAATGTTCATATCCCTTTTGGAGAAGAGTTTGCCACCGATAGCCAAGATCACAAGCATAGAGCTACTAAATGAGCCTCCTGATGAAGAATATGATGGCTTCGAGATAAAAGAAAGCAAAGACGCAGAGAGAACATCTATAGTCCCTCCAGATACAGCAATATGTGAAGAATGTCTAAGAGAGCTCTTTGATCCAAATAATAGGAGATACTTATATCCGTTTACAAATTGTACTAAGTGCGGCGCGAGGTTCTCAATAATAGAGGATCTTCCTTACGACAGAGAAAGGACTTCTATGAAACTTTTCCCGATGTGTAAGGAGTGTCTTAGAGAATACCTAGACCCAAATGATAGAAGATACGATGCTCAAACTATTTCATGTAAGCTCTGTGGTCCCAAAATGTATCTTCTTACAAAGGATGGAAAGAAGCTTTTTATTGAGAATCCCATAAAGGAATTCGCTAAGGCTATAGACGAAGGGGCGATAGGAGTTATAAAGGGTTGGGGAGGGTATCACGTTATCTGTAAGATTAGCGAGATTCCTAGACTTAGAAAGCTTTACAAGAGACCATCAAAACCCTTTGCAGTCATGTTTCGTGATATTAACTCTATTGAAAAGTATGCATATATAAGTGAAACTGAGAGAGAGCTACTTCTTTCTCCCATAAGACCCATAGTACTCCTTAGAAAAAGAGTGTTTAATGAAGAAACAGAAAATATAGCACCAGGACTGCCATATATTGGAGCATATTTGCCATATTCTGCGATACAACATATATTATTTTATTATATGCGTTCAAACGCGATAGTGATGACTTCTGGTAACCTTCCCGGTAAACCTATGGCCATAACAGATGAAGAAGCACTAAGGCTTCCAGCAGACATATATCTAAGCCACGAAAGACCTATTGTAAATAGGATAGACGATTCCGTTGTGAAGGTCTACAAGGACAAGACGTTCATCATAAGGAGGTCTAGGGGGTACGTGCCCTTACCATTCCCTGTGGATCACAACTATAAGATACTATCTGTCGGTGCTGAAATGAACATAACGTTTACGATATCTAAAGACGGTTACATGTTCACAAGCCAACACATAGGAGACGGTACAGACTACGAGGTCTTGGAGTTCTTAATGAGCGCCATAGAAAAGTTCAGAAGAATGCTCAAGATTAAGGATTTTGACCTAGTAGTAGCGGATAAGCATCCCAGATATAGCACAAGGGAGTACGCAGAAAGATATTTTGAAAATGTTCTTTTAGTTCAACATCACCACGCACATGCCGCTACTCTATTATATGAGCATAATGTAGGAAGCGGTATATTCTTCTCCTTCGATGGGACTGGATTCGGCGATGACGGAACCATTTGGGGAGGGGAGCTTTTATATGCAGAGCGCACAACATACGTGAGAATTGCTTCTCTTAAGCCCATAAGACTTATAGGAGGAGAAAAAGCAATCTTGGAGCCCAAGCTTTCATACATGTCAATACTTAGAGCTATAGACAGTACCTTAGCTGACAACATACCAGAGTACATGATCGAAGTATCCCCCACTACATCGAGTATGGGAAGGCTCTTAGACGCCCTTTCATACGCTTTAGGGATCTGTGAAAGAGCTACATATGATGGAGAACCTGCCATGAGACTTGAATCACTCCTTTTAATCGGTGAAGGGAAACCACTTGAAGTTGAGATAGAGAACTCGGGGAAAATGAAAGTAGTAAACCCATATGATTACTTCTCCGAGATAAAGAACCTTAAAACAAAAAAGGAAAAGGCCGATTTTGCATATAAATTGATATATGGTATTATGAACGCATTTATGGAAATTGCAAGCGAATACTCTGAGAAGTTCAGTATAGATTACGTGGGGTTTACAGGTGGTGTGTCTTATAATGTTCCTATGACTGAGATGTTTGAGTCCTTAGCTAGAGAGTATGGCCTTAACCCTCTCCTTCATAACTTGACCCCTAACGGAGATGCTGGGATTTCTATAGGACAAAACTATATTGCAAGTGGCCTTATACTAAGTGGTGAGGTTAATGTGTCTAGCAGTTCCAGGAAAGATAACAAAGATAGAGGGTGATGGAAAGCACGCTATTGTAGACTTTGGAGGCTCAAGAAGAAAAGTGAACATAATGTTGATCCCAGATGTAAGGGTCGGAGACTACGTTCTAGTACATGCAGGATTTGCCATACAAAAGTTAAGAGCAAAAGATGCTGAAGAGATTCTTGAGGATCTTAGAAGGATCATGAGCGTCTTTTCACGGTGAATGCCCTTGAAAAAGGTACTGTTAGCAATAGGAAATGAGCTCAAAGGAGATGACTCTGCAGGAATGCTCGTTGGAAGGCTCGTTAGGAGCATGTGTGGAAGTTCATGGAAAGTATATCTAGCAGGCACTACTCCAGAATCATACGTATTCAAGATAGCAAAAGAAAAACCAGATGTACTTCTCATAGTGGATGCTACGATTATGGGAAAGCCTCCAGGTGAATACTTTCTAATACCATTAGAGAAGGTCTCTGAGGAAATAATGCTTTCAACACATAGGATCCCCACGAAACTTATAATTAATATACTCACAGAATCTTGTAAGGAAATATATTTTGTAGGAGTTCAACCTAAGACCTTGGAATTTGGACCCCCTTCCAAAGAAGTAGTAAACGCATGCAAAAGACTCGCTAGAATTATATGTGAGGACAAATATCTTGAAATAAAATATATTTAATCATTGAGCTTCCTTCCAACTATTATGTAGCCCGTATGTCCTATGACCTTGTTGTTGGGCCTTGTGCCAAGTGGTTTCACCAGAATGTTTCTCATGATGAGCTCTACTATTTCTAAGTTATAAAACTCGTGATTCTTAAGCTCAAGGTACGTTCTTCTAGCTTGCTCTATAGTAGGAACATATGCAACAAAATGCCCAAATGACTTAAGAGACTCCTTTGCGTGCTCGACAACTTCCCATGGCTCTGGTATATCTAAGACCACCGCATCTATATTGGATTCGTCTATACCCTCCTTTATGTCTTTAAGTTTCATTTCTACATACTCATGAAGCCCTGCAACTCTCAAATTGTAGTGTGCTATCTTAAAAAACTCCTCATTTATGTCATAGCTTATGACCTTCCCATTTGGTCTCACGAAATTCGCAAGCACTATCGTGAGTCCACCGCTCCCAATACCTCCTTCCACAACTACGCTTCCTGGCCCTATATTGGCATAAAGCGCTATAAGCCCTGAGTCCTTTGGCACTATTATTTGGGCTTTTCTTCTGAGACCCCTAATACATTCCACTATAGAAGGAGGTTCCAAGAGGACAGGTTTGTTTCCAAGATATATAACATCCCCATAGTTCTTCCCAACGAAGTCTTTCGGGTTAAATACACCAAAGCCCTTTATTTTTATTGTTTTATCTTCTATAATTATATTCCTTCTCCTCCCTTTCTTCAGATCAAGAAGAACTACAGGATCACCAAAGTTAAGAGGCATTCTATTTCCCTCTTATCCTTATTTCGTAGAGTGATTCTTTAAGCTCTTTGATATAGTATACATCTCCTAAGAACTGCGATATTACCCAAAGGTTCGTTCTAGCATGATTAGTGATCTCTCGAACTTTATATGATGATTCCCCCTTTGCTAGTACCATAAACGTTGGCATCTGGTCTGCAGCATGGATATCAAGCGTTGCTTCTGAGCTAACCTCTTTTCTAAGTTTTTCGACACACTCTTGAGCTACTGTTTCAGCTCTTACACCTTTCTCTCCAAGTCTATCAGAGCCTAATACTGTTCTCTCAAATCTAGCATACATGACAACTCCCGTGCCCGGAGACAAGCTTCGACCCCTATCTATAACAACTTTAGGAGTTTCCTTAAACGCGTTATAAGCATGAATCATCAATGTTCTTTTCATACGTTCAGCTATGTGCTCTGGAAGGTTGTAAAGCCATATTGACGCTCCAATTTCTAGAAGTCTCCCTCTTTCTTTCAATTGCATTGCTCTCAATTGTGCCCCTTCTCCTCGTATTATTATCTCTCCTCCTCCCCTTGGATAAAATCCTCTGTTCTTTACCTCTACCTCAAACTCAAATCCCATTTGATGCAAGAGCGGTTTAAGGATGTATTTAAAGTAGTCGATAGGTGGCGACCAAGGAACATCCGTTCCACCTCTGATCTTTACCTCAAATTGTCCATCTGTAAGTGTAAGCACTGGAAGAACACTCTGAAGAACGAGTGTTACACTGCCTGCAGTACCTACATCGAAGAAGAACTTTCCAGGCTTAGGCTCTCCAGGGTAAAATACTATCTCTGTGGATCCTATCCTCAGACCTTCAACTTTTGCTCTTGAAATTTCAGCAACGGCTTTTATTGCAGTGATATGTTGATTTCTAAGCCCCGGATTACTTCTTTTCTTCCTTATGTTTATTACCTTCACAGGAGCACCTGTAATCGCTGAAAGAGCAACTGATGTCCTTAATATCTGACCACCACCTTCACCATATGATCCATCGATAATTATAGGCCTCAATGACATCACCTCGAAAACCAGGTTAAGACAGACGACAAATGTTACCAGTAGTCCTTTCTTGCAATCTCTCTTAGTCTTTCAACCCCATTTATCTCTTTTATAACTTCAACTACAGCCCTTGGAACAAGGTGTTCCCAAGGTTCACCTGCAAGCATCCTACGCCTTATCTCTCTTCCAGAATATACTTCTCTCTTGTAGAATCCAAGAGGTCTTACTTCATAACCTTCTTCCTTGAAAAGGCGCATGACTAAAGGATTATTAGAGTACACTACCCTAAAAGGAGGTACTAGGGATCTAATATGAGCGACCCATATTGCATTTCGCTCCACGTCCATTATAGGGACTAAATAGTAATTCGTGATCCCCTCCTCCTCTAGTGCTCTAGATATCATCAAATGCCTTTCACCTGCTGTAAATGGATTTTTTAGCGTATGACTCTCCTGTGCACTTCCTATTCCTATAATTATTGCTTCATGGGCTGCTGCGACCTTTTTTATAACATAAAGATGCCCAAGGTGCATTGGTTGGAAACGTCCAATGATAAGCGCTCGATCATACTTCTTCTGCAATGGGTTTTCTTTCATGAGATACTACCTCTTTCACAATGCCCATAAATCTCTCTAGCAACGCTTTCTTCTCAGGTGTCTCTGCAAGGGCTTCTTTGAGGACATCATATATAGTCCTCACGGGGACTATCTTCACATCTGGAGGTACTTTTACGACTCCCACGTCCTTATAGTTTCCGTAAGGAATTAATATCTTCTTTATACCGCTATTCACGGCAGCTTCGATCTTGGCTGCTATACCTCCAACAGGCAGTACCTCACCACGCACACTTAAAGATCCTGTCATGGCTACTGACTGATCCACAGGTATTCCTTCAAGAGCTGAAATCACAGCTGTAGCAATTGATATGGATGCTGAATCTCCCTCAACACCTTCATATGTGCCTATGAACTGTATATGTATATCCATTGTTGAAAGATCTTTATTCGAGTACTTCTTAAACAATGCTGATACATTCTGAACAGCCTCTTTTGCTATCTCACCCAGCTTACCTGTTGCTATTATCCTACCTTCCTCCTTCGAAAGTGAGGGTGTAACCTCTGCTTCTATTGGTAGTATTATACCGACATAGTCGTGAAGTTCTCCCCCACCAAGGATTGCAAGTCCGTTAACCCTTCCTATCCTATACCCAGTAGTAACGATTTCCATGTACTCCTTTTTCATGGTCATGTATCTGTCCGCTATCTGGCCTTCTAATGTTCTGAAAAGCTTCTTAGCCTCCAAGACATCTTCTCTAGTGACAAGCTTATGCCCCTTAGATCTCGCAACATCACCAGCAACTCTCACAAGTCCTCCAAGTTCTCTAAGCCTTAGAGTTAAATATCCTTTCCTTCCCGCCATACGCTGTGCTTCCTTTATTATCTCTGCTATTGCTTCCTTATCGAAATGTGGTATCTTTCCGTCCTTTACTACTTCTTGAGCGATGAATCTGACAAGCTTTAGCCTGTTCTCATGTGTATCTGGCATCTCATGGTTAACTACGACCTCGTAACCGTAACCTCTTATCCTCGATCTCAACGCTGGGTGCATGTTCCTCACTGTCTCGAAGTTTCCAGCAGCGACCAATATGAAGTCACAGGGGACAGGATCTGTTTTTATCATTGACCCGAAGCTTCTTTCGCTCTGTCCAGTTATAGGGAACTTCTTCTCCTGCATTG